>NZ_QRHS01000025.1:48290-61490 GCF_003470905.1 Roseburia sp. AM23-20 | reverse complement strand
GAGGTTTTCCAGTATTATCAAACCAATAATAATCTATTAAATATAGTTATTTGGAAATCCTTTTTTAATCAGATTCAGACACAAACATTAAAAATTTACGCACCCCCAAGGTTGTAAAATGAGTTCCCCGACGAAGGGTGGTTCACAACCTTACGGCTGGCAAATCGCATCAAGCCGGGATTCGTTTTGTGACTTTGGGAGAAAATTAGGCAATCTTAGTCTGCCTGTCCGTAACACAGTGTTGTGCTGCCACGGACGGCAGCACAAGTCTTAATGTGCCCGGATGGCACATTTAAGACGTACACGTCACTCCGCCACAACCTATACCAGGCAGCCTTAGATTGACTTATTTTCGGACAACGGAAACAAAACAGTCCCGGCTTGATGCAATTTGCCACTCACAAAACTCCGCTCCCCCTTCGCCGGGGAACTCATAGCCCAACAAACCAAAATTTGGTGTGAAGTCCATGAAACGAAAAAAAGAGAAAGCGGCAAGCCTTTCACAACTTACCGCTTTCTCTTATTTTACAACCTGCTGCACGCTGGCTTTTTCCACCAGCCTTCCCTCAACAATGGTAATTCCCTGTTTATAACGTTCCCCGCTGACTTTCTTTAACAGCACATGTATTGCTTTATTTGCCATTTCACGGATATCCACCTCATAAGTTGTGATCTCGACATCACACAGTCCCGGAAAAAGATAGTTATCAAATCCAACCACTGAAAAATCTTCCGGAACGCGATACCCCTGCTCTTCTAACTGGTTAATGACCATGCTCGCCGTAAGATCGGAGTTGCATACAAATGCTGTCGGCATATTCTCCATCTGATCCGGATGGATATCAACACCTACCACACCGCATTTCATATCACGATCCGGTATGATCCACTCTTTCGGTACATCAATTCCATGTTCTAACATGGATTTCCGGTAGCCAAAATAACGGTCTGTGATACTTGCCGTAAACAGCAGTGTTCCAACATATGCAATTCTCTCATGCCCATGTTCCAACAGATAATTTGTCAGCATATACGTACCGTAATAACTGTTTGAGATCACGGCATCACTCATCTGATGTTCATCATAGAAATCAAGATATACAATCGGAATCCGTGTGCTCTGCTGCAACGTTCCAAGGTATGCGGTATTCAGTCTTCCTATAAGGATCAGACCATCCACCTTATTTTCCAAAACAATCTTAGGCAGTTTCGCCTCCGCTTCATCTTCGAGTGACACCACCTCAAGCATGGTAAAACATTCTTTCTGCACAGCCCTTGTTGCCACGCTCTGATACATTTTCCAGTAAAAGGATGCATACTCTCCTAAGTATTTTTCCGATACCAGCACTCCGATATTATAACTTTTTACTGACTTTTCTTTTTTTACGGCAGATGGCTGCTTGTATCCAAGTTCATCTGCCAATTGTTTGATTTTTTCCCGCATAGCCTCGCTGACACCTTTTTGTCCGGAAAGTGCTTTTGAGACCGTGACCGTACTGACACCAAGCTGCTCTGCAATGTCTGCCAGCTTTACTGCTTTTGCCATAACCGTCCCCTTCTTACTACTTTTTACTTTTTACTTTTTTGATTTAATCTTATTTCTTTTCCACAAAATGTAACAGTTTTGACTGGAAATCACCCCATGGATTCTGGATCAGAATACCTGCATACATTAATGTATCTCCCGCATATACAGTATCTTCGCCTTCCAGACAGTAATTCTTCTGCGGATCGAGTCCTTTTAATGTGATTCTTCTGCTCTTATAATTCGGACGGTTGATCACCTGCACAAATGTAACCAGTGCTTCTGATTTATCTTTTGAAACCACCTCGTAACAGTCAAAATAATGATTTTCCTGATAGGAGGCGATCCTGTAATAATCGCCGCTTCTTACCAGATCATTGTATTTATGATACATGGCAACCTGTTTCGGGATCATCTGTCTGTCTTCTTCCGGAATCTTTGTGACATCCAGCTCATAACCGAAAGTTCCTGCAAGCGCTACATGACCTCTTGTCTCAAACGGTGTAACACGTCCCACCGTATGATTCGGACAGCCTGAAACGTGCGCTCCCATCGTCGATAACGGATAGATCATCGCCGTACTTTCCTGAATCTTTAAGCGTTCTACTGCATCCGTATCATCCGAGCACCAGATCTGTGGACTGTAATAAAGCATACCCGGATCAAAACGTGCACCACCGCCGGAACAGTTTTCCAGTAAAAGATGTGGGAACTCTGTTACCAGACGCTCCTGCATCTCATACACTGCCAGCACATAACGGTGATAAAGTTCACCCTGACGGTCTGCAGGAAGTCCATAGCTTCCGATGTCAGAAAGCTGACGGTTCATATCCCATTTGACATACTCAATATTTGCACTGCGTAAGATCGACGCCACGCTCTCATATGCATAATCGCGCACTTCTTTTCTGGTAAGATCAAGTACATACTGATTTCTGCAGAGAGAGCCCTCTCTTCCCGGGATCTGGATTGCCCAGTCCGGATGTGCCTCGTAAAGTTTTGAATCCGGTGAGATCATTTCCGGCTCAAACCAGATACCGAATTTTAATCCAAGTTTATTTACCTCATCTACCAGATGTTTTAAACCACCGTTTAATTTCTCTTCGTTGACATACCAGTCACCCAGACTTGATGAATCATCATTGCGGTGTCCAAACCAGCCATCATCCATAACCAGCATTTCAATGCCAAGTTCCGATGCTTTTTTTGCAATGGAAAGTAATTTTTCCGTATTGAAATCAAAATAGGTCGCTTCCCAGTTATTGATCAGAATCGGACGTTTCTTATCCTTATATTCACTGCGGATCAGATGATTACGGTAAAGTTCATGGAACTGGTGTGTCATGCCGTCATATCCGGTATCGCTGTATACAAGCACGACCTCCGGTGTCTGGAAACTCTCACCTTTTTCTAACTTCCAACAGAAGTTCTCCGGATGGATTCCCATACTAACACGGACGGTATCAAACTGTCCTAGCTCGACCTGTCCGATAAAGTTACCGGAATACACAAAATGCATACCATAAACTTCACCCTGTGACTGGTCTGCATTGCCTGCCGCAAGTGCCATAAACGGATGTTCCTGATGGGAAGACTCACCTCTTACTGATTCCACTCCCATAAAGCCTTTTTTCACCTTGCGGTGTTCTAACATACGCTCCCTTGCCCAGGAACCATGCATGGTAAGCAGTGTAAAATCACGGTTATCCATATCCATGGAGAAAGACAGTGCCTTCGTCAGATATAACATTTCGCCGTCATTTTCGATCCGCACGCTTCTTGTGATGACATCCACATCAGAAAATGCCGTGTAAAGCAAAGTTACCTTTAACCCAAGTACCGGATCCTCGCATAGAAGTTCTAATGTCTCACAGGAATCTTCATCGCCGAACGTTGCAGGAAGTCCGGCAAGTCCCGGTTTTCCTGCATAAATTTTATGTGACACATAAAACAGTGATACTGCTGTATGACCTCCCTCTGTTCTCACAGAAATACTGCTTCTTCTGTAATCTCCGAGTCCGTTTCCTGCATATTCCATCGGAAACGTATCATAGAATGATACTCTCTCTCTGTTATTTTCAGAAGGCACAAACGGTCCCTCTCCCGTGCGGAGCAGATATGCAATGTTTGCATCTCTTAATTTCTTACCATAATATACATGACCGACAAAATTTTCTTTGTCCACGATCCCGATCACATAACTGGAGCCTGGCGTATCCAGTTTGAAAATACGTTCTTTCTCAAAGTATGTAATTGCCACGCTTCTGTTCCTCCTGTTATTTCAGCAAATCTTCTTTTAGTCCGGCAAGTTTCTTTTCTGCATCCTCTAAAGAACTTCCCTTGACACCAAAGTAATATTTGATCTTCGGCTCTGTTCCGGACGGACGCATACAGCACCATGCATTATCGGAAAGTTCATAATAAAGTACGTTTGACTCCGGCAGACCAGTCTTTGTCACCTCTCCGGTTACAGTATCTTTTCTTGTATCCTCTTTATAGTCACGGACTGCAAGCACATCAAAACCACCAAGTCTTTTCGGAGGATTCTTTCTGGAATTGCTCATCAGTTCCTGAATCTGCGCTGCTCCATCGATTCCTTTTAATGTCTTTGTCTCAAGTCCTTCTCTGTAGTAACCGTATTTTTCATACATTGCAAGCATTTCATCCCACAGTGTCATGTTGTTCTTTTTGCACCAGGATGCTACTTCACATAACATCATGACTGCAACGCAGGCATCTTTATCCCTTGCATAAGTACCGGCAAGACATCCGTAGCTTTCCTCTAAGCCAAACACATAATTATAGGTATTCTGCTGCTCGAAGAATTTGATCTGCTCTCCGATATATTTGAATCCTGTTAAAACTTCGATCAGTTTTACACCGTAAGATTTTGCGATTGCTTTTGCCATATCGGTGGTAACGATCGTCTCAACCAGTGCAGGATTTTTTGGCATAGTTCCCATTGCTGTTTTTTCTCTTAAAATATATTCTGCGATCAGCATACCTGACATATTTCCTGTAAATGTCACATATTCGCCGCTCTTTGTATCTTTACAGTAAACACCGAGACGGTCTGCATCCGGATCTGTTGCAAGAACGATATCAGCATCCACTTCTTTTGCAAGTTTTAATGCAAGTTCAAACGCTTTCGGTGACTCCGGGTTCGGGTATGCAACAGTCGGGAAGTTGCCATCCGGTTTTTCCTGCTCCGGCACTACATATACATGCTCAAAACCAAGTTCTTTTAATACACGGCGTACCGGAAGATTTCCTGTTCCATGAAGTGGTGTATATACGATCTTGATATCTTTTGCCATCTCTTTGATGATCTCCGGGTGAATGGACTGTTTTTTCAGTTCTTCCATGTAACGGTCATCAATCTCTTTACCAATCACATTGTAAAGTCCTGCTACAACTGCATCTTCTTTTGCCATAGTCTTTACCTGGTCAAAGGAAGTTACTTTTGCAACTTCTGCTAAAATATTTTTGTCATGAGGCGGTGTGATCTGTGCGCCGTCCTCCCAGTATACTTTGTATCCGTTGTATTCTCTCGGATTATGGCTTGCTGTGATGACGATACCGGAAATGCATCCTAACTCACGCACTGCAAAAGATAACTCCGGTGTCGGGCGAAGGCTGTCAAATACATATGCCTTGATGCCGTTTGCATTTAAGCAAAGCGCTGTTTCCTCTGTAAATTCTGTGGACATGATTCTTGAATCATGTGCGATCGCAACACCTTTCTCCTGTCCGTTCTGGGAGATGATATAATTTGCAAGTCCCTGTGTTGCCTGACGCACGGTATAAATATTCATACGGTTGGTTCCGGCTCCGATCACACCCCTTAAACCGCCTGTTCCAAATTCTAACTGTCTGTAAAAACGATCCTCGATCTCTGCCTGATCCCCCTCGATCTTCTTTAACTCAGCTTTTGTATCTTCATCAAAATACGGATCTGTGCACCACTGTCTGTAAGTATCCATGTAATTGCTCATTCTTCTTCTCCTTTACTTCTCTATAATTCATTTTTTATTGTTTTTTAAATTATAACCTTTTTTTAAGTTGTTGTAAACTAATTTTAATCTTTTTACTGTTTTTATATTTTCATTTACCCAAAAAAGAATCATAATATTTTTTTACAACTTTTTCTGCAGGTTTCGCATAGATCTCATAGTCCATGCGCGACTTTGCACTCCGCTCCTGATAAAGTTTTGCATCCCATGACCAGAGTGCCATTCCCTGCACCCAGTCTCTCTTACTGCAGGCTTTAAACATATCTTCATACCACTCAGCCTGACCATCCGGGTCAGCATCACCTTTCACGCCCCAGTCATTCGGTACTTCCATGGAACCCTTTACTGACATACATCCTGTCTCTGCGAAGAAAAACGGTTTTTCAAATCTTTTTACCACTGCTTCAATACGGTCTAACTGATTTTCCCAGTCACCATAAGGATAATAACCGCTTGATGATATCACATCCACAGCATCCCACCATTTCACACGGTGCTCCTGATACTTATCCGTATTATAAGAAAGAAGTCCGTGATAAACCTGCCTGATATCCGAAAGCAGTCTGCGCCATTCCGTTTCACGATGCTCACTCATCACCATCTCACAGCCGGCAATAAACATTTCACAGCCATACTGCTCTGCGATCTTTGCATAATGAAGCTGAAATGCCGTATAAGATGTAAACCAGTTCCCCCATTTTGGTTCGCATGGAACATCTTCATCAAAAAAATTAATGTGTGCACGCCATGTTCCATTTTTGCAGTTTACTGTCGGTTTTAATGCCACACGAAGTCCAATCTCTTTCGCATACCCGATCATATCGATCAGCTCATCATCTTCCATCGTTGCTTTTGATGTGTAACATATCTCCTCAGACTGCGGTGTCTCCTGCAATCCTCCCGGCACAAATATCACAAAATCTGCTCCGGTTCTTTCCTTCATCATAGCAAGACTTTCCTTTGCCCCTGACTTTTTAAATGCCCCTGCACAGGCAAACGGTGCAAATGTCACTCCACAGATATATTCCATTTATTTTCTCCTTGCTTTTTCATTTCATCTAAAAATATAACATTCATTTTATACTGATCCTGTCATTAATATAGCATTCGCCCTGTATACCTGCTATAATTTTTCATGTCAAAAATTGTATAAATCTATTTTTATGACCAAAGATCAGTGTGAAAAATACATTTTTCACACTCAAAAATGGAGTTTAGTATGAAATCATTATTTGAATATACCGACAAATTAAATAAACCCTACGAATGTTTCTTTCTGGATGTGAAAAAAGAATGGCTGCCGGTACAGCCGCACTGGCATTATTTTATGGAGATTCTTTACGTAACAAGGGGCACCGCCCTGATGTATCAGAATGAACAAAGTCATATTGTTACGGAAGGCGATCTGATCGTCTTTCTCCCTTCCGTTGTTCATTCCGTCCATGCAGTGTCCGATGCCCCTCTGCAATATTATGTTTTAAAATTTGATTTAGGCCAGCTTGATTCCTCCACTTCTTTTACCGGTGGAAACTGGAATTTTTCTGCACTGTTTGGCAATGCTATAAACAATGAGCATGCCGATATTTATTTCCCGGAAGAAATGCTTCGCTCTCTTCCCATACAGTCTTTATTTGATGACTGCGTCCGTGAAATGCAGAATATGCAGTACGGATATCAGATGATCCTGCAGTCAAAAATCAGGGAACTTTTAACCTGGCTTCTCCGAATCTGGCGCGATGACGGTTTTGACACGGACTGTTCTTTTACACCTCTGGCAAAAGAAAATACGATCTATACCATCACGGAATATATTGACCGCCATGCCTGCGAAAATATCCGCGTGGAAGATATCGCTGCACTCTGTCACATGAGTTATTCCCATTTTGCCAAAAATTTCCGCGAAATTTACGGACAGTCCTGTAAAAAATATATCGAATTTATCCGTCTCTGCAAGGTTGAGGATATGCTCCTTTTTACAAACTTCGACTTAAATTATATCAGCCAGGAAACCGGTTATGCTGACTGCAGCCATCTGATCCGTTCATTTAAGGAAAAATATGGAATTTCCCCGCACCAGTACCGCAGACAGCACTCCATATCCGGGCAGGATCACTGATTTGTCATAATTTCCCATGTACTGGCATCACCCAGCAGCGGCATAAGAAACATCATCACAGTGATCATCAATGCAGCGATCACAAGTCCGATGATCGAGGTGACAAGTGCCGCTGTTGCCGTACCATTCTGCTGTGGTTTTATTTTTTTCGAGCAGATTGCACCAAGCAGACCGACTAATCCAAATCCTGCTCCGTATCCGACGAATCCGGTCACGATACCGAAAATGCCAAGGATCAGTGATACCGTTGCAATATTTTCTCCCTCACGCTCCGACGGGATAATGATCTCTCCTTCCCTCATTTCCACGATCTCATCTAACTTGCTTTTTCGCAGTAATACAATACACGGAATTAAAAACAGAGGAACGGTCACTACAAGATTTAATATGGAAAGATTGCCGATCATATCTGTCATATCACCATTTCCAAAAATACCGCTTGCCATTAATCCTCCGAAATCCACAAGTGCATGAATGATAATACAGATCCATAAATTACCGCTGCGCAGATAAATTGCCGCAAACAAAACACCAAGCAATGTTGCCTGCAGTGCCTGGATCAGTGCACTTGATAACGGCACGCCGGAAAGTACATTCGGGATATGCGCTGCACCAAAGATCATACTGGATAAAATAATGGCAGCAAGCACTCCACGTCTGGTGTTTGAAAAACAATCTGCGAAAAGATTTAACACGATCCCACGCATGATCACTTCCTCGTTCATGCCCACGAAAAACATTGTCAATATGTAAATGATGATCCCTCCTGCAGAACACACGCCGTCCGTACCGGAAACACTCTGTAAAAATAACTGTGCAACTGTCACATACACACAGTATCCAACCATAAATCCACCGATATAAAATCCTCTTAAAAATCCCACACCGGTCTTTTTTAACGACTGCTGATACCCCATAAGAAACAACACGCCGATCGCATAGACAGCCACACCGAGTTCAGCAATAAACTGTAATGTATAACTGTCCGTGATGGAAGTCAGATGTGTTGCTGCCACTCCGACCAGATTCATCAGCACTAAAAAAAGTGCCGTGATCACAATACCGATAATGATGACTACTGCCTTCGGCAGCCCTAAGATTTTGTTTTTCATACCAATCTCCTTTTTCTTTTTGTTTTATATTCACACTGCCTTTTGCAATGATCCTTTCATGTACTACTTTTCCCTGATATTTCCTGCTGTATCTACCGATGCATTATCAGAGATACTCTCCATATAAGTAAACAGGCTTTGTGCTGCATTATCATCCATCTGTTTTGTCTGTCCGTCTGACGCATAAACCGGGATCAGGGCATAAGAAACTGCTCCATCTGCTGTCACTGTAACTTTTACTGCTGCAGATCTGTCAATGTTCTGTCCAAAAATAAAATTCCCCAGACTGTAAAAAACAGGTTTTCCATCCATAAACTGTATTCCTTCCAGACAGTGTGTATGCGCTCCAACGATCAGATCTGCCCCTGCATCCATGCACTGTTTTGCCAGTTCACGCTGCACCGTATTCGGCTGTTCGCTGTACTCAGTTCCCCAATGTGGAAATACCGTCACAAAATCGCAGGTCTGTTTTGCCTCTTTTATCACTTCGATGAGCGCCGCCACATCATAACAGGTAAACATTCCCGGAGTGCCATTCTCGATTTTCCAGTCGACAGACGGAACTACACGTGATACGGCAATAAATCCATATCTTTTTCCATTCACTTCCACAACCTGCACCTCTTTTGCGCGCGCTGTGGAATCTCCTGCCCCGCCATATAAAATTCCGGCTCCATCTAATGCCTGAAACGTATCGGACAATGCCTCTCTTCCATAATCCAAAGTATGGTTGTTTGCGAGTGAAACGATATCCACACCCATCTCATTTAATGCCTTTACATAAGAAGGACTGCACCGGAAGGTAAACTGCTTATCCGCCATCGGTTCCCCACGGTCACTAAACGGGAACTCATTGTTTACCATTAAAATATCCGCTTCATTTAACTGCTCTAACAGTTCCGGTGAAACAACCTTCTCGATTCCACCTGCATCATAGGCTGCTTTAAATGCATTTGCAAACAGGACATCACCGGTAAGGATGATCGTTGTATTGCCTGAGTCTTTCGGATTATCTGCGTTTGCTGCTGTTTCTGTATCATCTGATGTGCGCTCCGTGCTATCCGCTGCGTCTGCAGTATCCTTTATGTTTTCCGTTTCGCCCGATGTATCGTCATTATCTGCTCCATCTGGTGCTGTTCCATTTTCATCCGTTTTATCTGCCGTGTCAGATTGCTTCTCTTCTGTTACTGCCGTCCCCGATGTTATAACAGGCTGTGTCTGACCACCAGTTAAAATTGCTGCGGCGATCACGCCCGCTACAGTCAGTATGGAAAGCACATAAAGTACGATTCTTATTGTTTTATTCATAGATCCTCCCATTTTTGCATTGTTTTCGTTTTTCTTTGGTTCAGGAAACATTACAAAAATGACGCCGATGTACAACGATTGTACGCCGACGCCATTTTTATCATAATGATTTGTTCTCTGATTGTCAACTGACGGAAAATCTCAGTCTACTCAAAATCAACTTCAATGCTTCCCATACCACAGTCAAGTTCCATGTTTTTCTTTGCACCTTCATTTTGGACTTCTTTATCACCACTGATATTTGTATAAGTCTCCCCATCCACTTCAATCGAACCAAGTCCACAGGAAAGTTTGTAATTGTACTCTTTTTCCTCACCATTTAAATCAAGTGTCATATTTCCCATTCCACAGTCTGCTTTGAGATTCCCTTCAACACTTCCATCCATGGAAAAGTTCCCGACTCCGCAGTCGATCGACGCATCACCATTCACTACACCATCTTCGATCTCAACATTACCGACACCGACAGATACATCCATTTTTCCATTTACCTGAAATCTTTTTGCTTCAAAGTTTCCGGCTCCGACTTTTAAGGTCAGATCATTACAGCTTCCGTCAAAATCTTTCCAATTCATATCTGCGGCACCAATATCAAAATTCAGTTCATCAAAAGAACTTCCTTTTGGCAGATACAGTATGATCTGTGGGGATTTCTTATAATAATGTTTTTTCGCATCATATTTAATCTTTAATGTATTTCCATCCGTTTTACAGGAATAATATTTTTCTTTGCCGCGTTTTAATACAACACGCAGCTTTGCACTGTCATCCGATTCCCTGACTGTAATTTCTGCAGCATCAATATCCATATTGATATTCTGAATGGAAGAAGCATCATAACTCTGGTCTGCCTCCCCTGATGGAACCTCTGTCGAGAAATCTGCATCACCGATATCTGACACAAGATCCACAATATCTTTATCATCTGCATCCAGATCATCATCGTCATCATAATCATCGTCATCATCGTCGTCATCATAATCATCGTTATCATCATAATCATCGTCGTCATCATAATCGCTGCCGCTATAATAGAGTCCAACCGGGCCAATATGCCAGTTTCCATATCTGAGTTCCCCGTTTTTTGCCATACGCCATACAGATGCTCCCATTGCAGTGCTTACACCACAGAAGATCAGTCCCACTCCTAACAATACCGCTGCAACGATCAATGTAACCTTTGTAAATTTTTTCATGCTGCCACCCCACTTTTTTTCTTTTCAAACGGTTTCTTACACAAACAGATGATTCCTTTGACTGCCCATGGAAGAAATACGCCAAATACCCATACAACTAAAAGTACTGCTAAAATACCAAGTCCTAAAACCAGAAATCCTGCTCCGGTCAGTCCAAGTCCAACAGCCACTCCTCCTGTAAATAAAGTACTGAATCCAAAACCGATCAGAAGAAAACCTGCAAATACAAGTGATGCCATAACCGCCACCACTGCAACTGCAATGCCAAATAATGTTGCTACTACTGCAAGAAGAAGTGAGGCTATGACTAAAAGCAATGTCAGCCAGAGTGGTGATGTGATAACTACCAATACGATCGCTGCTGCGCTCCATCCACTTTTCTTCTTTTCTGAAGTCTCCTCATTTTTTACAAACATGTCATCATTCTGATTCCAGTCCGGATTATGGTCTGGCGTGACATCACAGGTTTCACTCTCTTTTTCGATTCCCAGATTCTTTTTAATGCTCTGTGCCACCTTTTCCGGTGATTCAAGCTCCGCTATGACAGATTCTTCGTTTTCTTCCCCGGCATCTTCAAAATAGCTGCGGTAAAATGCCAGTGCATCTGCCTTTTCTTCTTCTGATATTCCATCCAGAAGCTGTTCTAACTGTTTTAAAAATTCTTCTCTTTTCATACCCTCTAAAGCTCCTCTCCTGAAAACAGTGCTGATATTTTCATGGAATAATCTTCCCATTCTCTCCGGTATTCGACCAGCTTATCCAGTCCAGGCTCCGTGATCTTATAATAACGCCTGTTCCTGCCGCCACACTCTCTGTCATACACTTCAAGGCATCCATCCTTCTGCAGTCTTCTTAGCACCGGATATAAGGTGGATTCTGATACATCAATGGCCTTGCGCACATCCTGCGTGATCTTGTAGCCATAGGTGCCTTCTTCTTCTTTCGACACAACAGCTAACACGATTGCGTCTAAGAGAGCAGCTCCTGTATTAAATACCATGCGCTCATCTCCTTTTCTTTATAATATTCTATTTCTTTTAATATTATTTATCTATCAATACTATATTCCATATAATATTATTTGTCAACATTTATTTTACCAAAAATAATATATTAACACACCAAAATGCTGGTTTGTTGAGGTATGCGTCGCCCACTCAAATGGTGTGTCGTAGGTTTGTGAATGGCTTCTTGCGCAAAGCCGGAGTTAATTTTGGTTCCGTTGTACGAAAATAAGAAAAGTCTAGGTATGCCTGAATTAGATTTTCTTGGAGAGACGTGAAGGGCAACAACGAGTCATCCATGACTCGATGCTGCCTTTTTCTGCCATCCGTGGCAGAACATCACTGTGTGTAGACAGGCATACCAAGATTTTCTAATTTTCTCCCAAAGTCACAAAATTAGCTCCGGCTTTGCGCAAGATGCCAGCCTTCAGGTTGTGAACACCATTTGGGTGGGCGGTTCATCTCAAAACTGGGGGCGCGGGTGTGAATTTTTGATATTCGCACGAATGAGAATATGCTTAAAATCCTAATGTGCTGTATCACTGATATTCAGCCTGATGACTCCCCAGAATTTCCATCTGCTACATTGTATTACATGAATTATTTCGTAAATTGCCAGATTAATAACGCAGAATATTTTTTCAAATGTGTATGGCAATAAACATAGGCATAATGGGATATATTGAGGTTTTCCAGTATTATCAAACCAATAATAATCTATTAAACATAGTTATTTGGAAATATTTTTTAATCTGATTCAGACACAAAACACTAAAAATTTACGCACCCCCAAGGATGTAAAATGAGTTCCCCGGCGAAGGGTGGTTCACAACTTAGTGGCTGGCAAATTGCATCAAGCCGGGACTAGTTTTGTGACTTTGGGAGAAAATTAGTCAATCTTAGACTGCCTGTCCGTAACACAGTGT
>NZ_QRHS01000025.1:0-48280 GCF_003470905.1 Roseburia sp. AM23-20 | reverse complement strand
TTAGTCTGCCTGTCCGTAACACAGTGTTGTGCTGCCATGGACGGCAGCACAAGTCTTAATGCCCCCGGACGGGGCGTTTAAGACGCACACGTCACTCCGCCACAACCTATACCAGGCAGCCTTAGATTGACTTATTTTCGGACAACGGAAACAAAACAGTCCCGGCTTGATGCAATTTGCCACTCACAAAACTCCACCCCCCTTCGCCGGGGAACTCATAGCCCAACAAACCAATATTTATCAGGTATTTCATGATATAATTTAAGACAAAAAATGAGCGAAGAAAGAAACAATCTCTTCGCTCATTTTTATTGATAGAACTTAATTTAACTCTTACGCAAAATGGTATACTGAAACCATTATTTTGCACCAAACAGATATACACCGCGCTCTGTCACACGGATTTCCGGGATCACCGTAAGTGCCATAAAAGAAAGCGTAATAAACGGATCGATCTCCTCGGAAATGCCAAGTTTCTTCGCTTTCTCTAACATATCTGCCACTTTTTCGGTAATCTCATCACAGGACTTCTCACTCATCAGACCACAGATTGGAAGCGGAAGCACATCTACTACTTTTCCGCCGGAGACAATGACATAGCCGCCCTGATTTTCTTCCACACATTTGATGGCTGCAAGGATATCTTCATCATTATCACCTGCAACGATCAGATTGTGGGAATCGTGTGCAACGGATGTTGCCACTGCACCGCCCTTGACGCCAAATCCTTTGAGTGGAGCAACACCGATCTCACCGGTCTTACCGTGACGTTCCACTACACAGATCTTATTGTAAACTCCATCCGGTTTGAAATAACCGTTTTCCGTTGGAACTTCCTCTATAAGATGTGTCGTCACAATCTGATGCGGGTTCATCTGTATCACATCTGTTTTTCCATCACAGGAAAGTCTGATCTTGTCTTTGGTGACTTCTCCCACATGAACCGTATGAAGCAGCTCATCCGGAACAGGCACGGAATAATCTTTTGCATAATCTTCCTCTGTTAAAATACGCCCGTCTTTCATGACATCAAGCGGTCTGACCTGCTCTAAATCATCTAAAAATACGATATCTGCACGATAACCGGCACCGATCGCACCATAGTTTTTCAATCCATAAAACTCTGCTGCCTGGTAACTTCCCATCTTATATGCCTTTGCGACTGGCACTCCAAGTGCGATTGCTTTACGGATGCAGGTACTGATGTGTCCTTCTTTGCGGATTTCCTCAACATGTTTGTCATCCGTACAGAATGCACAACGGTCTAAACATACCCCAGCATCCAGCATTGTTTTGATCAGTGTCTCTAAATTCTTTGCTCCACTTCCCTCGCGCACATAGATATGCAGTCCGGCACGAAGTTTATCAAGTACTTCCTCAGCAGTCGAACATTCATGATCATTTTCCACGCCGGCAAGACGGTATGCCTGAACTTCTTTTCCATGGATTCCAGGCGCATGTCCATCAATATGTTTCTTGGCAAAAAGCTCCAGCTTATCTGCCATTCTCTTTTCGCCTTCACAGCACTCCAAAAAGCGCATTGTCTCGCCAAGTCCGAGCACCCTTGCGTTATCCACATATTTCATCATATCAGAGGCAAGGAATTCACCGCAGCCGTTGGTCTCCACATCCGTTGCTGGAACTGCGGAAGGTACCATGAAAAATACATTTACCAGAAGTTTTGCGGCACATTTCAGGAAATAATCCATTCCCTTTGTTCCGCTGACATTCACAATTTCATGCGGATCAGCAATG
The DNA here is from genome assembly GCF_003470905.1 of Roseburia sp. AM23-20. Taxonomy (NCBI): domain Bacteria; kingdom Bacillati; phylum Bacillota; class Clostridia; order Lachnospirales; family Lachnospiraceae; genus Roseburia; species Roseburia sp. AM23-20. Next base: position 46,525 of record NZ_QRHS01000025.1, on the reverse strand, counting down.
ATCGTTGTTGTGCCTGCCTTTGCAAGAACCTTTGCAAGTTCTCCCGGCGCTGCCATACAGGATTCAATATGCATATGTGCATCAATAAATCCCGGCACCAGATATCTGCCAGTGCAGTCGATTTCTTTTTCTCCCTCGTATTCACCAACACCTACGATCGTGTCACCACAGATTGCAACATCCGCCTTTAACACTTCCTCCGTAAAAACATTCAGCACATTTCCGTTTTTTAATACGAGATCAGCTTTTTGGCGTCCATTTGCACAGTCCAGCTTTCTTTTTCTCTCTAACATACGCTTCCTCTTTTCGTTATATATTGATAATAATTATGAAAACAACTTTTTAAAGAAATCCCCTACTGAAGAAAATACCGACTTAAAAAATCCACCGACAACCGCTGCTATACCACCAGAAGAACTACTGTCCCCATTTTTAAACGAATTGTACAAGGATTCTGCATAATCCACCAGTCCATTCAGATCGATCCCCAGTGAATTGATCTTCTTTACCAGATCTACGATCTGCTGACGTTCATCATCCGATAAAGTCACACCATATTTTTCACAGGCCTCATCGATTGCTCCATTGATTCCCTCATCATCTGTCAGATCATCTTTAGCGATCAATGCCTTGATATATGCAATAAATTCTTCTACTTCTGCATCCGAAACACCTTTTAAGGACTCTTCTAACTGTCCGGTAAGCACAAGTTCATTGAGTGCTGTATCAACTACCGAATCACTGATCTCTTTTCCTGTCATCTCCTGATATGCTTTTAAGACACCTACTAATGCTGCCGTTCCTGAGATCGGAGTCGGTCCTGCAACAATGATATCTGCATCGGTCACCCCTGCCGTAGTCAGTGCATTTTTATACATACCAACCGTACAATAGTTAATATTTGTCGTAGAAATGTTAAGTCCGCTCCCCTTATCTCTCTGCACGATCACAACGGAAGATAACGATCTTGTTCCAATCTGTGAGGATGAGATATAGGAATCTAAATACTGATGTTCCTCTGCATTTGTCACATAAACCACATCATAATCTGACAGATTTGCCGCATCAATTCCCATAATGGAAAGGATCGTCGCTCTCTGTGAATCATTAAGATCTGCCCCTAATGCAAGGTATGGTTTATCACTGGCTTTGATCGTGACATTATCGCTGTCTCCGTTCTGGACGATCGTTCCGCTGATATTCTGAGAATTATCTGTCTGTGATGCCTGATCCGGTGTACTGTTTCCATCCTGCTGTGGCGCCTGATCCGATGTGCTGTTTCCATCCTGCTTGGCACCTGAATCTGTATCATCATCTACATATTGAATCGTGCCTTCAATATTACTGCTGTCTGTATTTTCCTCCGACGTTTCAGCAGGACTTTCCGTATCACTCTGCTCCGCTGCCACTAAAACTTCTGTCTGTGACGCCTGCACTGCCACACCGGAAGAAACTGGCATTGTTGCTGCAAGTATCATACATAACATTTTAACTGCTTTTTTGTTTCTCATAATAAAAATCTCCATTTCTGCATGTAAAAAATATCCACACTACTACTCAAGTCTGACACTCATCCATGCACAGATATCCGCATAGACCTGATCGCGGTCTGTCTCATTTAATATCTCATGGCGGTCTGTCTCATACAAACGGTATGTCAGGTCATCCACACCTGCCTCTTTAAACATATGGTAAACCTTTTTTACCCCTTCACCGAGATCTCCAACCGGATCATCTGCCCCGGAAACCATGAAAACCGGCAGATCTTTTGGCACTTTTTTTATATTTTCCATCTGATTGTCAAAATATACCGCTTCCATCAGCCCCAGATAACCATTTAAAGTAAAGACAAATGTACAGCGCGGATCGCTGTAATATTTTTTTACATGCTCTGTGTCCTTTGTCAGCCAGCTGTTGGTATAATCTTTTCCATAAAGGTCAAATTTGTGGTATGGTTTGCTGTAGGAAAGTTTCTGCATCAGTCTGCTTCTATAATTCCATCCACGGAAACGAGCCATAACCCTGCACAGTGTCATGCCAAACTTCGTTGTGCCATCCGGCACACACCCGGTTCCCATAATGATCGCACCGCTTAAATTTTCACCATGCAGACACAGGTATTTCCGCAGCATATAAGATCCCATACTGTGTCCCATCATAAAATATGGCACACCCGGATTTTCGCCCTGAACTGCCATACGGAGTCTATGCATATCCGCAACTAATGTATCACTCGGATTTTCTGCAAAATATCCCCATTCCGTCTCATCTTTTACCGACGCACCATGCCCTAAATGATCATGACCTACAACCATAAACCCACGTTCTGTCAGATACTCTGCAAACTCATGATATCTTTCAATATATTCGATCATACCGTGTGTGATCTGTAAAATTGCCTTATACTTTCCATCCTCCGGCATCCATTTTACTGCATGGATCTTTGTCGTTCCATTCGCAGATAAATATGTCATCTGTTCTTCTTTTGCCATATAAATTTCCCATCCTTTACAAATTACTTCGTATCCAAAAGTTCCTTGTATTCATCACAGATCTTTTCCAGTTCATCCTCAGCAGATTTCTTTGCATTGATTTCTTCACGCAATGCTGCAATCTGTGTTTTCGCCTCATCCCCAAGTTTTAAGAAATCTTCTCCTGCCTGTTTTATAAAATCCGCTGCCGGCATTACATTGCCTGACATATGTTCCCTTAATGATGTCTGTCCATTTTCGTATATGGAAAGCTTCTGTGCACTGTCACTGTACAGTTTCATTACCATCGACGCAATACTTCCCTGCATCTCATTGATCTGTGCAGCCTGTTCTTTGATCTCTTTCTGTGCCTCAGTTACAGCACTGATCTGTTCCGTTAATGTCTGTAATTCCGTTTCATAGCGCAGTGCCACATTTTTGATCTCCTCTGCCGCATGAAGAAACTTCTCTCCATCTTCTCCCATTCTCGCTGCTTCGATCGCCGCATTTAACGCAAGCACACTCATATTTTTAGCGTCATTCTCCAGTTCTGTCGTCACATCACCAAGTCCATCCTGCGCTTTCTCTGCACGGTAGAGATTTTCTTCTAACTGCGCACACGGTTCTTTTAATGCCTTATGCTGTTCAAATACTTCTTTAATCTTTTCATTCTGCTCTGCAACCTGCCCAAGAAAAATAGAATGATTTGCCTCAAAAGATTCCACCGCATTATGTACTTCAACAAATGTACTGTACAGTTCCTTTCCCATCTTGTGGCTTTCCTGTGCCAGTTCTTCCACACATTCAATCTTTTCCCCAAGGACATCGATATTTTCTTCCATCTGCACGCGGGATGCCGTCATCTGCACAGAATGTTCTTTTAGTTCTTCACTGTATTCTGAGATACCTTTCTTTATGGTATAAAGTTCATCCTGCAGTGCCTTCTCTTTCTTTCCACCAAACATATATGTCCTCCATTTACTGATAATTCTTTATCACGATCTGTATACTTTCATTTCCCTGATACCGGTTTACCTCCGGATAATATACCACAGACATCCGGATCGCATTTGTCCTGCCCGAAAATGCCTGCTGCACTTCGCTTTCTCCATATTTTTTACTATAATATTCCCGGAATCCATCCACATCTCCGAAATAAACAGCAGATATGGAAATTCCCCGTTCCGTTCTGAGTGTAAGTTTTAATACATTCTGATTTTTTCCGACTACCACTGCACGGTCAATGCCAAGATTTTTATCTGCAAACTGTGGTTTTACATTTGCTTTCCCAAATGGCTCTAACAATGAAAGTTCATTGACCAGTGGAATATCAGGATAATCGACGGGCATTGGAATATCTATTTTTATCTTAGGAATAAAATCTTCTTCTGTCAACCCACAGCATGCGTTTATTTTTTCCCGGAAAATCTCTACATTTGCTTCCGGCAGGGAAAGTCCCGCCGCCATCGGATGTCCGCCAAACTTCGTAAATAGTTCCTGGCATTTACACAACTCCTCATACATGGAATACGCTTCGATCGAACGCCCGGAACCTTTGACACCATCTTCACTCTTTGTCAGAACAAAGGTTGGTTTATGGTATGCCTCCCGGATTCTTCCCGCAATGATACCTGCAAGGCTTTCATGCACGTCCGGCAGATAGACAACTACGACTTTCTTACCTGTATTGCCCTCTTCCACCTGCTGCACGGCAAGTTCTACCCCCTCTGCCGTCATATCTTTTCTCTGTGCATTCAGGTCTACCAGCTCCGCCGCGATCTCAGATGCTTTTTTCACATCTTCCTGTAAAAAGAGATTTAATGCAATTTTTGCAGTTTCTAATCGTCCACTGGCATTGATGCACGGTCCTAATACAAATCCAAAATGATAAGAACTGATCTGTTCCGGCTCTAGTTTATTCTGTAAGATCAATGCACGCATTCCCGGATTTGTGGTCGTATGGATCCGCTTTAATCCTTCCCTTACCAGAATACGGTTTTCATCCGTCAGATCCATAACATCTCCGACTGTCGCAAATGCCACATTTTCCAGGAAAACATATGCTTCTTCCGCTGCAAGACCACATTTTTCATAGAGAATCTGTATCACTTTCCACGCAACTGCGGCACCGCAGAGATTTTTGTACGGATAGTTACATTCTTTCTGCTTGGGATTTACAATGGCATCTGCCTTGCTTCTTTTATAATGGCGTTCTCCATTTTCCTCTGTGTACGGTATTTCATGATGATCTGTGACAAGCACCGTCATTCCAAGACTTTTTGCATGTGCGATCTCATCTATCGCAGCAATCCCATTATCGCAGGTAATGATCGTATCGACCTCTGCATCATATGCCTGCCCGATCAGATGATCATTGATTCCATAACCATCTTTCATCCGGTCCGGTATCTGAAAATCTGCCTTACCTCCACAGTGCGTGATCCCTTTGTACAAAATATAGGTAGACATTACCCCGTCAATATCATAGTCACCTATGATCCTGATCTTTTTTCCTTCCCGGATCTTCTGCATAAGTATATCCGTCAGTCTGTCTGAATCGAAAAGTAAATGCGGATCGTACAGTTCCCCGATCCCGCCTTTTAAATATCTTGCGATTGCCTCATCCCCCATAACCTCACGATTGCGGATCAGTCTCGCTGTGACCGGACTTATCCCAAAACGCTTTGCGATCCCTGCAAAATCAGCGCCTTTATTAATTACAAACCATTTTTCCATATTATTTTACAGCACATTATCTGCACTGCGACAACTCCTTTTCTTGATAGACAACTTCAATCAGTGTCAGTCCGCATGCCGGTACCGTATATCCGGCAGCTTCCCTGTTCTTTGCCTCTAAAATCTCTGATATATCTTCCGGCTCTCTTCTGCCATCCCCGATCTCAATCAGTGTGCCTGTCAAGATACGCACCATATTCTGTAAAAATCCATTTCCGGTATAATAAATCTGTATTTCTCCCGGCAATTCTTTAATCTGTATCTGAAAGATCGTCCGTACCGTTGATTTTTTCATTTTTTTGTTACCGCAGAAAGACTTAAAATCATGTGTTCCACACAGATATTCTGCTGCCTTTCTCATCCGTTTTACATCAAGCGGTTCCTTATAATCATACACATATCTGCGTTCAAATACCTCCGGTATTTTCCCTGTATGAATCCGGTAAAGATACGTCTTTTCCAGTGCCTGGTATCTGCTGTGGAAACGTTCATCCACCCTCTTTACCTCGCAGACTGCAATATCTTCCGGCAGGTACTGATTCAGATATGATAAAATCTTCTCCTCGTCCCATTCTTCTTTCAGATGAAAGTTCGCCGTCTGGCCTTTTGCATGCACACCCGCATCTGTCCTTCCTGAACCGGTAACTTCCACCTGATATCCTGCCATTTTACTTAAAACATCCTGTAGTTTTCCCTGTATCGTAAGCTCTGACGGCAGCACCTGCCACCCACGGTAGCGTGTTCCGTCATACTGTAAGATCATTTTATAATTTGCCATATATTTTTATTACCTTATATTTTTCTTAAGATGTACTCCCGAAAAAAATACTGCCACAGATATTCTTCCTGTGGCAGTTCTTATTATTTTTAAATTTCGAATTGTTCCATCAACTGCACCATGGTCTGTACCTGTGCTGACTGTTCCTCACTGACTGCTGCTGTTTCTTCGGAAGAAGCTGAGTTATTATCTACGATCTGCGCTACCCCTGAAATGCTCTCATCGATCTTTCTCACACTCTCTGCTTCCATCTGAAGCGCCTCTGCCATCTGGATCATCTTGTCTGTTGAAACTTTTGCACCTTCCACAACTTCATTTGAGTTTGCTTCCTAATGAACTTTATTATACATCCGTTTCCGTGAATTGACAAACTATAAAACTGTATTTCCCATATACAATGTTGTTCTATTTATCATACCAGAATTTCAATTCACTTTCAGCCGGCTGTATCATATAATAGAAAGAATGAATCTGTGAGGTTTTTCATGTCAGATATTGCCTATACACAAAATAATATTGATGCAGGTGAATTAAAAATCCATGTTACGGCAAGAGGAAGTAACCGTCCCATCCCGGATGCCCGCGTGTCGATCTCCTATTCCGGTGATCCGGACAGTGTCGTTGAGGAGGTGAATACAGATGCATCCGGTATGTCCGAACAAATTACGCTTCGTACGCCTCCGCTTGAATACTCAATGGAGCCAGGCGAAAACCAGCCATTCTCGCAGTATAGTATTCAGGTCAATGCTGAAGGATTCCGCCCATTTACTGTGTCGGGAATTGAACTGTTTTCGGAGCAGTTGTCGCTTCAGGAAGTACGAATGGATGAGGCGGATACACCGGGGAACCCGATAGACACGATCGTGATCCCTGTCAATACTCTCTGGGGCGATTTTCCTCCGAAAATTGCAGAATCCGAGATCAAGCCCATCTCCGAGACTGGCGAGATCGTTCTTAGCAGAGTCGTGGTACCGGAATATGTTGTAGTACATGACGGTCCTCCAAATGATACGACCGCCCGTGATTACTATGTACGTTATAAGGATTACATTAAAAATGTGGCATCCAGTGAAATTTATTCTACCTGGCCGGATGCGACTCTTCGCGCAAATATCCTTGCGATCATGTCCTTTACCTTAAACCGTGTATATACGGAGTGGTACCGAAACAAAGGCTACAGTTTCACGATCACCTCCTCTACCGCCTACGACCAGAAATTCACTTACGGCAGGAACATTTTCCAGAGTATTTCCGATATCGTTGATGAGATGTTCCAGAATTTTTTGTCCAGACCAAATGTCAGACAGCCGATCTTAACGCAGTACTGTGACGGGGAACGTGTAACCTGTAGCAACTGGCTGAGTCAGTGGGGCAGCAAATTCTTAGGTGACCAGAACTATGAAACGATTGAGATACTGCGCTATTATTATGGTAACAACATGTACATCAACACCGCAGAAGAAGTATCCGGTATTCCGGCTTCCTGGCCAAGGGTAGACCTTACGATCGGTTCTACTGGTGAAAAAGTACGCCAGATTCAGGAAGAACTCGCACGGATTTCAAGATCTTATCCGGCTATTCCAACTGTAACACCAGATGGGATCTATGGTCCTGCCACAAGGGAAGCTGTGGAAACTTTTCAGCGTGTCTTTGGTCTGCCTGTCACCGGTGTCATCGACTACCGTACGTGGTATAAGATTTCCGAAATTTACGTGGCAGTATCACGGATTGCAGAACTGGTTTAAATGTAACCGGGGCTGTCACGCAACATATGGTGTGACAGCCCCGGTCTTACTTACATAATTGAATTATGATTTATTTATTTTTATGCTCAGATACGCGGTCTTTTTCCCTTTCCCGGACACTTTTCCACATATCTTTTTATTTTTCTTCTCTTATTCCACAGTTACTACTTTCGCTAAGTTTCTTGGCTTATCAACATCAAATCCCTTGTCGGAAGAAACATAATAAGCAAGTAACTGCAATGCCACGGATGCAGGCATTACCATAAATTCATCCTGCATATCCGGCAGATGGAAGGTATCATATGCACGATCAATATCTTTTGCAAGACTTTCTTTGATAAAAAGCACGATATCCGCACCTCTTGATCTGACCTCTTTGATATTTGACAATTCCTTTGACATCAGTTTTTCCTGTGTCACTGCTGCAACGACCGGCGTATCCTGCGTGATAAGCGCGATCGGTCCATGTTTCAGCTCGCCGGAAGCATATGCCTCAGAGTGAATATAAGATACCTCTTTTAACTTTAAGGATCCTTCCAGTAAAATAGAGTAATCAAGTCCACGACCGATCATAAACAGATCTTTTGCTTCTAATACTTTATTGGCAAGTTTATGGATATCCTGACGTCCCTCTAATACCTTTTTCATGACATCCGGTATACGCTGCAGTTCACGTACAAAGCTCTGTGTCTCTTCCTGTGAAAAAACACCGCGAAGCACTGCCATTTTTGCCACGATCAGATAAAATACAGCAAGCTGTGTCGTATATGCTTTCGTACTTGCAACAGCGATCTCCGGTCCTGCATTTGTATAGAGCACATAGTCGCTCTCACGGGCAATGGAAGATCCTTTTACATTAATAATGGATAAACATTTTGCTCCACGTTTTTTTGCATATTTGACTGCCTCTAACGTATCGATCGTCTCACCGGACTGTGAAACTGCGATGACCAATGATTTTTCGTCGATGACAGGATCAGAATACATAAACTCGGAGGCCATATCCACATCAATGTGCATATGAAGAATCGATTTTACAAGTGCCTGAGCCACAAGACCTGCATGCATTGCTGTACCGCACGCAATGATATTAACACGCTCACACTGTGTAAAGATCTCATCCGGCACACCGTCTGCCGTAAAATCCGGCATTCCGCTTGTAATACGGTTTGCGATCGTACGCTCGATCGCATCCGGCTGTTCCATGATCTCTTTTTCCATATAAAACGGATAGCCGTTCTTTCCGGCATTGTTAAGTTCCCAGTCGACTTCAAGATAGTCCGGCTCAACCGGATTTCCATTAAAATCTTTCAGACTGACCGCATCCTTTGTAAGTTTTAAAATATGATACTCTGGAACTACAAAATAACGGTTTGTAAAACGGCAGAGTGCTGTCAGATCAGAAGCAAGCATAGCTCCCTCTTTACAGAATGTTGCAACGATCGGACTGACATTTCTAGTAGAATAAATCTCACCCTGATGATCTTCAAATAAGATAACCAGAGCAAATGTTCCTTTTAACTTGGATACTGTCTTTTTGATTGCTTCGTCTGGATCACCGGTATAAAACTTATTTAAAAGTGCTGCCACAACTTCACTGTCTGTCTCTGATTTTAAAACACTTTCTAACTCATAGTCCGCGATCAGTTCTCTGTAATTTTCAATAATACCATTGTGTACTAAAGTTACTTTTCCAACCTGATGCGGATGTGCATTGGTGTCATTAACACCTCCGTGTGTTGCCCATCTGGTGTGACCGATTCCACACTCTGTGATAATTTTCTCCGACTCACAGATGGTTCTTAAATCTTTCACTCTTCCTGCACATTTATAAACTTTCGTCTGTTTTGCGTCAGTATCTGCCACTGCGATTCCCGCACTGTCATAGCCACGGTACTCAAGGAGCTCTAACGCATCCAGTAATACGCCTTTTACATCTTCACTGCCTGTATAACCAATAATTCCACACATAAATTTTCCTCTTTTCTATTATAAACACATCCGTGTTATTTGTTATTTCCTCCCTTATACCGTATTTGTTTTGCAGTCACCTGCATATTTGCCGGTATATCTCGCACTGGGAATGTACGGGAGAGCATCCGCCGAATCTTCGATCACTCTCCTCCTCGTTAACCTGCCCTTATCAATCTCAGATGTTTTTATCAGATTTCAAACATTTTTCTGCAGGTACATGGCGCTTCTGGGAAAACAACAGTCTACACACTTGCCGTGTAAAATCTGTTGTTCTATTTATGTGTCCGGTATACGGGTGCAAAGACCGCGTATCTGAACATAAAACAATTTTTATTCAATTTTCAAGGTTCAACATGCTTTACTATACTATGATATGAAAAAAATGTCTAGTGTTTCCATCCAAAGACGACACTATCTCCATTTTCATCCGTGCATCGATTTCCAGACCGCTTCTCCATTTGGAACATACTGGCAGAATGAATCCACCATAATACTGCGGAATGGACGCACTGCCTCCTCCAGTCCAAATGCTGCCGGGTAATCTTTCGTCACAAGATCGATATCTTTCGCAATCTTTTCCGCCACTGCAGCATCTTTTATCGGAACGATCCCAAACAAAGTCGAACAATATGCCCTGCTCCCGGTACAGGAAGCAAGATAAGTATATGCAAAATTTTTCCACTCTTCCTCAAGTACATATCCACAGGCATCCTCTCTGTCGGGTTCCTTCTCCACATTTTTTGTTTCCTCCATCTGGATACCCAACTGCGAAAAATACCCGCAGAGTTCTTTTTTCTGTCTTTTTTTCTGAAAAAAGGATACACCTCCTGCCCCCGTCGCCTGGATCATCATCCATGCGTGCAAAAAATGATCCGCACGTTTTTCCGCCTGCTTCTCACCAAAACGTTTTTTTAAAACCAGAAGACGTTTTTCATCTCCGGCAGGATCTAACTTCTGCTCTATTGCAAGTTTTAAGATCCGCTCACGCTCATTAATGTCTTCGATCTCATAATAATGCGCAGGCCACTCCGAAAGATAATCTGTTTTTTCATTCTGCGTCGTCATTTATTCCGTATCTCCTTCCATGTACAGATCCACATCATCATATGTCACTCTCGCATAAGGCAGACGTATATATTTTCCGTCGATCAGATCAAGATCCGACAGATCCCCTCCGGTTGAAAGCCCGTAAGCAAGGTTTAACATCGCACTTGCCTGACCTTCCTTATCATTATAGACTGTTCCGATCATCTCTTTATTTTTGACTGCCTCAAGTCCTACATCTGTTCCATCGATTCCAATAACCGCCGGCCATTCATCCTTTGTAAGATCAGATGCTTTCAGTGCATCGATCGCACCTAACGCCATATCGTCATTATTGGCAATGACAAGTTCTATGCTATCCCCGAACTGTGACATAAGCTGTGCCATCTTTGTCTGCGCCTGTGCACGGTTCCAGTTTGCGATCGCATATCCTAATTTTTCCACTTCCACACCACTGTCAATCATCGTACTGACTGAATACTCCGTACGGACGATCGCATCCTGGTGACCTGCTTCCCCCTCTAACACGACATATTGAAAGACTCCGTCTCCATTTTTATCAAATGAATCATCTGTCAGGAATGCCGCTGCCGCAAGTTCTCCCTGTATGATCCCGGATTCAAACGCCTGCGCTCCGACATAATATAGTCTTGACCAGCGTTCTAAGTCCTCCTCTACCAGCTCACGGTTGAAAAAAATGACCGGAATATCATTTTTTTCTGCAAGATCAATGATCGCTGTCGGATCTGTTCTGTCCACCAGGTTGACACATATCACATCACATCCTTCTGTAACCATGTTTTCTACCTGACTGTTTTGTGTTGACTGGCTGGCTGCGGCATTATAAGTATCTATGTTAATCGAGATGCCCGTCTCCTCTTCCTTTTTCGTTGCATAATCATTAAAATCTTTCATCATTTCTGACACAAATGTATCATATTGATCATAAACAGAAATCCCGATCTTAATGCTCTTTTTGGCATCTTCTCTGCCACCACAGCCACAAATGACCATGCTTCCTGCTAAAATTCCACCAATAATAACTGTTATTTTTTTATATCTTTTTATTTTCTTCAAGGATATTTCCCCCATTTGATATGCGGCAGACACTTCGCCCCTCAACCTGATATCTCTGCCCATTTATATCACTGTACAATAGGGAATAAAATCTTTTGATTCTCCTCATCATACAGATTTTCTTTTGTAATTGTAAGGAAACCGATTTCTTCTGTTTTTGCAGAAGATAACGGCTCCCGCAGTTGTCCTGCGATCGCTGCCACGCTTAAATACCCGATATTAAATTCATTCGGAACGATCAACGCCCTGATTTCTCCTTTGTCAAGGTAATAGACATTTTTTTCCGAACATCCGATTCCGTAAAGCTGGAATTTTATCTGTTTCTGTGCCTGAAGGTAGTCTACCGCCTGCTCTGTAGTATCATTGTCCAAAGACACCACAATATCCACTTTCTTTTTCTGCAGACACCATTCAAATGTATTATTTACGTTATCTTCATCGGACAAGTTCCATGCAATGGATGCACCGGCGGTCTGGATTTTATCCATGAAACCTTTCAGGCACTGCACTCCGGCAGTCTGTTTCTGATTTCCGGCAAGGATTCCAATATTAACTTCCGCTAAATTTTCACCATAATCCGCAATGACAGCCTCTGCAACTGCTGCCCCCATCTCATAAGACTGAGGCAGTATTGCCGCATACATTCCCTCTGCATCCACATCTGTCTCTGCCAGGATCATCTTATCAGAACCGATTTCCACTGCTGCGTCATCTGTGTAATTTCTGCTGTCACACATTTCAACGATCACACCCTTTGCCCCATTGTCAAGCTCCCTGTGGATGATCTGGTATTCTTCTTCGAGATTGAGAAAGTTCCCCGTTGATACAACATTCAACCGGATGTGATAATCCTCTGCGCCACGTTCAAGTCCCTCCCGGAAAGAAGTATACCTGTCGCTGCTGCTGTTTTCTACGATCACGGATACCGGATACCATTCCTCATCTTTATTGTCATCAAGCATCCCATATGTCGCAAAAGCAATAAATGCAATAATCACTATAATCACTGCCATTAAATACATTAAATTATTTTTTCCGGCCTGCTTCATAGCTGTTTTCTCCCTGCTTCTAACCGCTCCTGCTCTTCGGGTGTATATATAATATATGGCAGATGAATTCTTACCGTTGTGCCCTCATCCGGCACACTCTCTATTTCAAGACCATATTTTTCACCAAAACGCAGTCTGATCCGGTTATGCACATTTAAAAGTCCTACACCCGATCCACGTTTGTGTACACGATTATTTTCCCTCAGAAGCTGTTCGACCTCATTTTCCGGTATTCCAAGTCCATTATCCGTTACTTCAATATAGACATCATCATTACGCCGGTATCCCCGGACTTCGATCTCACCGTCTCCGTCCATACATTCCACGCCATAATAGATTGCATTTTCAAGCAACGGCTGCACCACCAGTTTTACCGTACAGCACTGCAGGATCTCTTCATCTATGTCAAACCGCACTTCAAAAATATTTTTATATCGGACTTTCTGGATATTCATATAGTTTCTGGCATGCTTTAACTCATCTTCCACACTTATGACCGTCTTTCCCCTGCTTAAACTGATGCGGAAAAGACTCGCTAACTGTGTGATCATAAACACTGCATCCTCATACCGCTCTCCCTCGATCATCCATACGATCGAATCTAATGTATTATACAGGAAATGAGGATTGATCTGTGACTGAAGTGCATCGAGTTCACTTTTCCTCTTTTCTTCCTGTTCAACCACAATATCCTGCATCAGCTGCCTTATCTGTTCCACAGTAGACTTAAGCGTGCGTCCTAAATGTTCGACCTCCATCGTTCCGCCGATATAAATAGACGGATTCAGGTTTCCTGACTCCCATTCCTTGACGGAGTTATTCAGCTTCTTCAAAGGCATTGCAATACTTGCTGACACCAGCTGATTTAAAAGAATCACAGCAAGCAGGCACACCGTCACTAACATGATCACAAAATATTTTGTACCGGTCATACCCATATCAAAAGAACTCATCGGTACAACACTGACGATCTTCCATCCGGTATAACTTACTGTCTTTACTGTAACAAGACGTTTTTCACCCAGAAAAGTCTCTTCTGTACTTCCATCCTCATATCCTGCGGCTTCGATGTTATTTTCCTGATAAAGATCCGTATAGATCAGTTTCTGTCTCGGATGATAAATGATCTCACCCTTACCATCGATCAGGTAAACATATTCCGATGAATTTCCAACATTTGCTTTCTTTAAGATCTGTTCAATACTGCTGTAATTCATATCAACCAAAAGGACTCCAAGCGTCGACGTTCCATTGCTTGTCAGCTCTACAGCCCGGCTTAAGGAGACGACCCAGTAATAGCGGTAGGTCGGATCATCAAACAGATTCTGCACATGCGGCGTGGAAAAATGCAGATTCTCCATCTGACCGACCGCATCGGTAAACCATTGCTGTGTTATGATATTCACCTGCTCTTTTTCATTTGCAACAGGTACCGCTGCCACAAGCTGCCCATCTCCTGTATAGCAGGCAATACTGATCAGATTATCTTTATTTGCTTCGTACAAAAGATTCATTTCTTCATCCATCGTGTCACTGGCAAGATCTTTATTCTTGATGACACTGTAATACATGGTATCCGAAATACGACGCATATTTCTGAGATAATCCTCCAGATTGATGGCGGTCTGATTTAAAAGCTGCCCTGTGCTCTCGATCGTCATCGTCTCCGCCCTGTTTGAAAACTGCCGGTAGAGCGTGACGCCAAGAAATGACATACTGCAGATGGAAAGGATCGTAAACGAAATAGAGATCGTCACCTGAATACTGTGCGGTTTTACCAAATGTCTTATATATGCAGTTATCTCTTTTATTTTTTCCCTGATGTTTGACAAATTTATTTCCTTTTTTCTGCTTTGTATTTTGAAGGTGACATTCCAAACTGTTTCTTAAATGCATAGCTGAAATAATTTGGGTCTGAGTATCCTACTTTTTCTGCAATAACATATGTTTTCTCATCCTGATTTAATAGCAGATCCAGTGCCTGTTCCATCCGGTACTCCGTCAGATAATTGATAAAAGTTTTTCCGGTTTCTTTTTTAAACACCGTGGAAAAATATGCTGTACTCACAGAAAGATTTTTGCATACACTCTCCACATTAAGACTCGAATCTGCATAATGTTCCCTGACATACTCGATCGCTTTTGTCACAAATGATTTCGTCGTATCCTGTCTGCCATTCTGGATCATCTCCTGCATCTGGCATCCGGTCTTTAACAGCCAGCTTTCCAGTGCTTCTGGTGATTCCATCTGCATAACTTCCCGGTAAATATCACCGGTGCCACCAAAGATTTCATCCAGATTCAGTCCATTGAGCGTACCAAACCGGAAAATCTCAGCAATAAGTTCCGTGATAAATATCTGGTATTTCTGCAGTGATGCCCCCCGTCCGGATAACTGTGTAACGCTCTCTTTCACTGCTTCTTTTAAGGTTCTCTCATCCCCGGTCTTTATCTTTTTTAAGATATTCCCGATCGACTGTTCTTCCCACGGTTCTTCCGCACTGCCCTGTGGATCGATCTCTGCAATATTAATGGCTCTTGTATTTCCATAAATCACACGGTAGGAAACCGCATTGCGCGCTCCCTGATAGGAAGCCGGAAGCTCTGCGATCTCATCACAGATTGCTCCGATTCCAGCGGTGACCTTTGCTCCGCAGACACGCTTCGCCAGTTTACAGAACTTATCCATTGCATTGGTATAAACTGTGATCTCTGCGGTATCTTTCAGCTGCGTGATCACAAGAATGTCTCCCAAATAAAAGAATGTATTAGATCTCCACTTGTCCACAAACTGTTCTTCCGCAAGCTGTTTTACTGACATTCCAAGCAAAAACGGATCGAGTTCAAGCTGTGGATCTTGTGTGCTGATATGTAAGATCGTCGCTACATAATATGGACCGCTCCACGGTATCTGGTATTGTTTTAAATATTTGTCAATCTCAGATGCCGGGATACGTCCCTCGATCAGTGATGTATAAAAGTTTTCCTGCAATACCGGAAGACTTTCCATATAATATGCACGCAGTTTTTCGATATTGCGCTTCTCATCAAGTTCTCTGTCTAAGTTTGTCTTGATCCGCTCAAACACTTCCCGCAGTTCGTTTGAATTGATTGGTTTTAAAATATACTCCTCAGCCTCGATCTTTATGGCTTCTTTTGCATACTCAAATTCATCAAATCCGGAAAAAATAATGATTTTAATTTTCTGGTAAAGCTCTTTTAACTTTTTGCTTAAAGTCAATCCGTCCATGTAAGGCATTTTTATATCTGTCATTACAACATCCGGCTGAATTTCTTCCGCCAGTTCTAATGCTTCCACACCATTTCTTGCATATCCGGCAATACGAAATCCCATCGCTTCCCAGTCAAGTTTTTTCATGATAACAGAATATACTTCTTCCTCATCATCTACCAATAATACCGAATATAAATTCATTGTAACTTTCTCCTGCTAGTCTCCATATTTTGCATTCATATTATGCCATAAAATTCCAAGGATCACAGTGCAGATAATGATCTCTGCCACTGCAATATAGGTGTTCCAGAATAATAAAAACATCATGACAAGCGTTGCAACTGCAAAAAAGAACATCAGCTTTCCTGCAGCCTTTGCATAATTTTCTTCGTCTTTCACTGGCGGCTTATTTTTTCCGCGGATGGCTGAAATATCTTTCATAAACCATAAACGCATTCCATAATAGATCAAAATCACAAATAAAAGTAATGGGATTCCTGCTGTCTCTAAAATCTGTTCTGTAGTCATATAATCCTTGTTTTCCTTTCTTTTTCATAGAGAAAAAATAACGGCTGGTCTGTAACACCCAGCCGTTATTTTACAGTCCGATATAGAAATTATACCGTATCTTTTATTTTCTTGCTATATATTTTCTGATATCCAGAGAAATTGCTACGAAGATTACAACACCGATTGCGATGTACTGTGCGTTCGCATTCATTCCTAAGTACTGGAGTGCAACCTTTAATAACTCGAATACTGCAACACCGATGATAGCGGATGAAACTTTACCACGACCACCTGTTACGGATACACCACCGATCGTACATGCTGCGATTGCTTCCATCTCGTAACCATATCCGGTCTGAACAGATGCACCACCTGCTTTTGCGCCGAGCATGAATCCTGCAAGACCATACATAGCTGCTGCTTTCATGTAGATTAAGATCAATGTTTTCTTTACAGGAACACCTGCAACTTCTGCTGCCTGTGGGTTGCCACCGATCGCATACATATATTTTCCATGACGAGTCATGTTGAAAATGAACCATGTGATTGCTGCCACAACAATTGCAATCCAGATCAGGTAGTTAATACCAAGGAATTTACCATTTGCTACATTTGTGTATGCTTCTACGTAACCACCAAGTGGTGTTGCGTTTGTTACGATAAGTCCAATACCATAAACGATTTCCATCATTGCTAAGGTTGCAATGAAAGGTGGTACATTTAAGTATGCAATAAAGATACCGGTTACAGTACCAAATGCTGCACAGATGAGCATTGCGATGATCGCTACTAAAAATACGTTCATAGGTTTCATATCCGGGAAGAATTTACCGGAGTAATCCAGACGCTGTAACAACATACCTGAGACACATGCACCAAAACCGATCATACGTCCTGCGGAAAGGTCACATCCTGCGGTGATAACACATCCTGCAATACCAAGTGCAATGACAAGTCGTGCACTCATATTCATAAGAATATTCATTAAGTTGTTGCTTGTAAAGAAGTTATTGGATGTTAAACCGGTATAGATTACCAGAATGAACATTACAATAATAACCCCGTTGTTGATCAAAAAATCTTTTACTTTCTGCTGTTTTGTCTTTCCCATTTTCGTCTCCTCCTATCGCATCAGAATCTTGTTGCGTATTCCATAATTTTTGCCTGTGTCATATCTTCCGGTTTCTCAACCTCACCGGTCAGTTTACCGTTACACATAACACAAATTCTGTCTGACATTCCAAGAAGCTCTGACATCTCTGAAGAAATCATGATGATTGCTTTTCCCTGTTTTGCTAAGTCACACATAATCTCATAAATCTCATGTTTTGCACCTACATCAATACCACGGGTAGGCTCATCCATGATCAGAACATCCGGATCGTTGGCTAACCATCTTGCAACGATTACTTTCTGCTGGTTACCTCCGGACAGATTGGAAATATGTTCTTTCATGCTCGGAGTCTTAATGCTTAATTTTTTAATACTGCTTGTTACGATCTCATTGATCTTTTTGTGATTTAAAACAAATCCTGCATTGAGATATTTGTTATAAATAGATACACCTACATTATCCTTTATGGACAGGCATCCGAAAATACCGTTTCCTCTTCGATCCTCAGTGATCAGACCAATTCCTGCATTCATCGCATCGATCGGATGTTTGATCTTTACCTTTTTGTCATGCATATAGATCTCACCGGATGCAATACCACGGATACCGAAGATTCCTTCCATAAGCTCTGTTCTCTGTGCACCTACCAGACCGCCAAATCCAAGGATCTCGCCTTTGTGGAGCTGAAAACTTACATTCTGGAATGATTTCGCATGAATGGAGCAAAGATTCTTTACTTCCATAACTACTTCATCACTCGGTTTGTTTTCTCTCGGTGGATATACATTGGTCAGCTCACGTCCAACCATCTTTGTGATGATCTGGTCTGTTGTCATCTCTGCTGCCGGCCAGGTTCCAACATATGTACCATCCCGCATGACCGTGATATCATCAGCGATCCGTTTGATCTCATCCATCTTATGTGAAATGTAAACCATTGCCACACCTTTGTCTCTTAGATCATTCATGATGCGGAACAATGCTTCTACTTCGTTATCGGAAAGAGAAGATGTCGGCTCATCAAAGATGATAACTTTCGCCTGCTGTGAAACAGCCTTTGCAATCTCAACAGACTGCATCTGACCTATGGATAAAGATCCAAGCTGTGCTTTCGGATCAAAATCCATTTTTACTTCTTTTAACCATTTTGCAGTCTCTTCATACATTTTCTTATGATCGATGACTTTTAATGGTCCATACTTTGTCGGGAATCTTCCCAGATACATATTTTCTGCAACGCTTCTTGCCGGTACCGGCTGCAATTCCTGATGTACCATGGCAATTCCTTTTTTCATTGCCTCATCCGGATTATTGATCTCGACTTTTTCTCCGTCCAAAATAATTTCTCCGGCATCCATTTTATAGATACCAAACAGACATTTCATCAGGGTTGATTTTCCTGCACCGTTTTCCCCCATCAGTGCATGGACTGTTCCCGGACGGAGTGATAACTGTACATTGTCAAGTGCTTTGACACCGGGGAAAGATTTGCACACACCCCTAAGCTCCAGTTTATACTCAGCCATGTTTCTCCTCCTTTATATCATTTGGCTTACTTCTCTGCCAATTATGTTCCTATTTCATATCTGTGCTATTTAGCACACTTCATTTTTCATAGAATATATATCTGCCTGTTTTTATTTCATACATTCATTTCTGCATTTCTGCAGTCTGATCATAATTCTTATGAATAGTGGCAGCGGGTGCCATATGCACCCGCACCACTTTTATACCCTGTTCTTTTTACAGATTATTTAACCATGTCAAGAACATCCTGTGCATTGTCTTTTGTTACTTTTACATAATCACATCCGATGTAGTGATCATTGCCAGCGCCTGTGATGTAGTTGATAGCTGCATCTGCTGCACTGTGGGACTGTGAGAAGTGATCGTTAAATACAGTACCTGTCATGGTTCCTGCAAGAACATCCTCTAATGCCTCTGATAATGCATCAACACCTACCAGATAAATATCAGTACCTACGGTACGTCCTGCACTCTGGATTGCCTGTAAAGCACCAAGTGCCATTGCATCGTTGTTACAGAATACAACTTCTACATCGTTACCGTACTGTCCAAGGGCATTTGCTACGATCTGCTGTGCCTGATCCTGCTGCCAGTTACCAACCTGATCAGATAAGCAGTTAACTTCAAGTCCTGCATCCTCAAGAGCTTTTACAGAATACTCTGTACGGTACTGTGCATCAACGTTCTCCGGATCACCTTCTACCATAACGTAGTCGATCTTTCCATTTCCATTTAAATCAACGGTATCAAGGCCAAGATCACTGATCATTTCACCCTGGAAAGTACCGGACTGACGGGCATCACATCCAACGTATGTAACATCCCAGTTGTTATCTGACCATCTCTTCTGCTCTTCTTCATCCGGCTCACGGTTGATGTATACAAGCGGGATTCCTGCTGCAACTACTTTATCTGTGATGGTTGCTGCGGAAGAAGAGTTAACCGGGTTGATAATAAGAACATCTACACCCTCTGTGATGAAGTTATCGATCTGACCTGTCTGTGTAGCCTGATCGTTTGCACCATCAACGATTGTGATATTGTCTTTTGAAAATCCTTTTTCTACCAGATAATTTTCAAGCTCTGTACGGAACAGTGTCATGAAGTTATCGGAGAACTGGTAAATACATACACCAACTTTTTTGTCTGCAAGACTTGCATCTGCGTCTGTTGCTGCATCGGCTGCTGCGTCCCCTGCGTCGGCTGCCTCTGTAGCTGCTGCATCATTTGATGTATCGCTTGCTGCTGCATCGCTTGCTGCTGCATCGGTTGTTGTTCCGGCATTGTTTGTGGATGCATTATTGCTTCCGCCACATCCTGCTACCATAGATGCTACCATTGCTGTTGCTAAGATTACACTAACTACCTTTCTTTTCATAGAAAAATCCTCCCATTTGATTTAATGTATTTGTAACTCTTTGTTTGTTACAAGTGCATTATATCAACAGGAGGATTAGATAAACATACAATATTCTTCTGTCTTTCTTGAAAATTCTTCTTTTTTATTTGTGCACTTTATCAATTTTCTTTATTTTTCGTTTTGTTTCGTTGTGTATTTTGACATAACGATAAATTATTTCGTATTTTTTTCACGTCATTCTGTCACTTTAAAGTGTAAAAATATAATTCTAGGTAAAGAAAAAAGATGCAGGATTTTCCCGCATCTTCCTTCTGATATAACATAGTATCATTCCATATTTTTTTATAATTCTAAGATCTTCTCGGCGATCTCCACAGCATCACGGATACAATCCGGACAGCTTCTTAGTACCTTTCCAGTTGTAACACCTTTTAATTCCCCACAGGTCAGTGATCCGTTTTTAGCAAGAAATTCCTTCGTGATCTCCCTGGTCAGTTTGTAGGTATCTGCCTTGCTTGCCGGCTGCTCTAGGTTTTTGCAGCTATTTTTTAATCCTGCAAGCATAACAGCACCGGATACTGCTCCGCAGGTTGCTGCCATGCCACCCATGCCAAGTCCAAATCCCTCACAGGCTGCAAATAACGTTTCCTCCGGTATTCCGGTTTCGTCAGCAAATGCACAGGCAACTGCCTGTGCACAATTAAATCCTTTATTATGTAATTCGATCGCTTTTTCTTTTCTGGTCATCTGATGTGTCCTCCACTTTTATTCTGCCTCATCAATCGCTTTTCCGATATCATGACGCATATATTTATTGGCAAAGCTGACCCACTCGGTTGCCTCATAGGCTTTCTTTCTTGCCTCTTTCAGATCGGCTCCGGTTGCCGTGATACCGAGCACACGTCCGCCGTTTGTGACGATATCGCCATTCTCATCAAATTTCGTTCCGGCATGGAAGCAGAAATAGTCATCTTTTCCATCAAATTTTTCAAGACCACTGATCTTAAATCCTTTTTCATAAGATACCGGGTATCCATCCGATGCTAAAACCACGCAGACTGCTGCATTATCCTCAAACCGCAGGTCAATGGTATCTAACTTACCATCTACACAGGCTTCCATTACATCAATGATATCATTTTTCATACGTGGAAGTACGACCTGTGCTTCCGGATCACCGAATCTCGCATTATACTCTAACACTTTCGGTCCATCCTCTGTCAGCATCAATCCAAAGAAAATAACGCCGGTAAACGGTCTTCCCTCTGCGGCCATGGCATCCACGGTTGCCTGATAAATGTATTTCTGACAGAAATCATCCACTTCTTTCGTGTAAAAAGGACTTGGTGAAAAGTTTCCCATTCCTCCGGTATTTAATCCCTGATCACCGTCTTTTGCGCGTTTGTGATCCTGTGCAGAAGACATGATCTTTATCGTCTTTCCATCCACAAAAGATAAAACAGACACTTCACGTCCTGTCATAAATTCTTCCACGACCATGGTATTTCCGGCAGTTCCGAACTTTTTATCCTCCATGATCTCTTTAACACCAGCTTTTGCTTCCTCTAAGGTATTACAAATCAAAACACCTTTACCAAGCGCCAACCCATCAGCTTTTAATACGATCGGCATCTTTGCTGTCTCTAAATAAGCAAGTGCCTCCTCTGCTGAAGTAAAGTTTTCATAAGCCGCTGTCGGAATATTATATTTTTTCATGAGATCTTTTGAGAATGCCTTAGAGCCCTCTAAAATAGCTGCATTCTTACGAGGTCCAAATACCTTTAATCCCTCTGCTTCAAAAACATCCACAATACCACCAACCAGTGGATCATCCATTCCAACGATCGTAAAATCAATGGCATGCTCTTTTGCAAAAGCCACAAGTTTATCAAACTCCATGGCACCGATCGGTACACACTCTGCAAGGGCCGCAATTCCGGCATTTCCCGGAGCGCAGTAAATTTTATCGACACGCGGGCTTTTTGCCACACTTGTCACGATTGCATGTTCACGTCCACCGCTTCCAACTACTAATACTTTCATTCTCCGTCGCTCCTTACTCTTTTATGATACACTTTGTTTCATTTATCTCACTGCCACTTCATGAATACATTTTATCGGTCTGATATTCCATTATTTACTCTGCAATGATCACATGACCATCTTTCACGGATACCTTCCCGTTTGCGATCAGATCGATCGCTTTCGGAAGGATCACCCACTCTGCCTGTTCCATGACACGACGCTGCAATACTTCCGGGGTATCACCCTGCTTTACCTCAACTGCCTTCTGTAAAATGATAGGTCCTGTATCTGTCCCCTCATCCACGAAATGTACCGTTGCACCGGTTACTTTTACGCCACGGGCAAGCACACCTTCATGCACTTTTAATCCATAAAACCCTTTTCCACAAAAAGACGGAATCAGGGATGGATGAATATTCACAATGCGGTTTTCGTATTCTTTTATCATCATTTCCGGCAATACTACAAGAAATCCTGCGAGCACGACGAGATCCACATTGTAAGAATTTAATTTTTCAAGGAATGCCTGATTAAAAGCCTCCCTGCTTTCAAAATCTTTCGGTGAGATACACAATGCTTCGATTCCATGTGCCCTCGCACGTTCTAATGCATAGGCATTTACATTATTGCTGATGACAACCGAAATACATGCATTTGTTATTTTTCCTGCACTGATTGCATCTATGATCGCCTGAAGATTTGTTCCTCCACCGGATACTAAGACTGCCAGTTTTAGCATAAGGTTACTCCTTTTTCACCATCTTTGATCTCGCCAACCACATATGGTGTCTCGCCTGCTGCTTTGATTGCTTCCATAGTCTTATCCACATCAGCAGGATCTACTGCAAGTACCATACCAAGTCCCATATTGTAGGTATTGTACATCATTTTTTCTTCGACCTGTCCTTTTTCTGCCATCAGTTTAAAGATAGCCGGAACCTCATAGCTGTCTTTGCGGATCATGGCATGTTTTCCCTCCGGCAGCATTCTCGGAACATTCTCATAGAAACCGCCACCTGTAATATGGCTGCATGCTTTGACACGTACTCCCGCTTCTTTGACGCTGCGCAGTGCTTTTACATAAATTCTTGTAGGTACAAGCAATGCCTCTCCAAGCGTTTTTCCTAATTCATCATAATATGTATCGAGACTCTCTTTTGTCATTTCAAAGATTTTTCTGACAAGGGAAAAACCGTTAGAATGTACACCGGAGGATGCCATACCGATCAGTACGTCTCCTGCCTTTAAGTCGGCACCTGTGATAATGTCCTTTTCATCTACAACACCAACTGCAAATCCTGCAAGATCATATTCATCTTCAGGCATCAGTCCCGGATGCTCTGCTGTCTCCCCACCGATCAAGGCTGCATCAGACTGTTTGCATCCCTCTGCCACACCACTTACGATAGATGCGATCTTTTCCGGATAGTTCTTTCCACATGCAATATAATCAAGGAAAAATAAAGGTTCGCCGCCTGCACATGCGATATCGTTGACACACATTGCAACACAGTCAATTCCGATCGTATCATGTTTGTCCATAAGAAACGCAAGTTTTATTTTGGTACCTACACCGTCTGTTCCGGATACTAAGGTAGGTTTCTCCATGTTTTTGAATTTTTCCATGGAAAATGCACCGGAAAATCCGCCAAGGCCTGTCAGAACCTCTGGTCTCATGGTTCCCTGTACATATTTTTTCATCAGTTCCACTGATTTGTATCCTGCTTCGATATCAACACCGGAATTTTTGTAATCCATTTACTTTTCCTCCTGAATCTGTTGTTTACATGTTCATTTTTTGTATCGTCTGTCCGTCTCTGCTGTCATGTGTTTTATTCAGAATAATACATTTATCATTATCTGCTTCTTTTAGTAATTCTTATAGCCGACTTCCTGTAATCTGGCATCTTTCGCCTGAACCTGCTCTTTTAACTCTTTCGAATATTCTTTTAATTTCGCAAGCAGTGCCTCATCTGATGTAGCAAGGATCTTTGCTGCAAGCAGACCTGCATTTGCTCCACCGTTGATTGCTACGGTTGCAACCGGAATACCGGATGGCATCTGAACGATCGAGTATAAAGAATCTCTTCCACCAAGCGATGTGGTATGCATTGGGATACCAATGACCGGCATCGGGAAAATCGCTGCACACATACCCGGTAAATGTGCTGCCATTCCTGCACCTGCAATGATCACCTTAAAACCTTTTGCTTCCGCACTTTTTGCATATTCAAAAAATACATCCGGCTCTCTGTGCGCAGAGATGATCGTCATCTCATAATCAATTCCAAGCTTATCTAAAATATCTGCAGCTTTTGCCATAACCGGCATATCTGAATCGCTGCCCATTACAATACCAACTTTTGCCATAATCGTGCTCCTTCCAGATTCCTACAGTATCAAATCTCCACTGTTATCTATGTGTATTGTAACTGTCATTCTTTTAGAAGTCCAATTAATATTTATTATTTTATTTATTAAATAATCTTATATATTATCTTATTAATTTCTGAAGCAGGACTCCAGCTTATTTTTAACAATCCTGTTTTTATAAAAGCGGCTCATTCAGCTGCTCTGTTCCGGCTAAGACAAATTTGCCATCTGCAATGATATCTTCTGTACTGCCATCTTTTCTTATCACTGTAATCTTGTCAAGCTCATCATATGGGATCGTAATATCTGTATGACAATTTAAATACGCTTTTTCTACGGACTCTTTTCTCTGTGCAGATACACTATTTTCCCTTGCAACGATCGCTTTTCCATCCGGGTTATAGGAAATGTTGTCCTCCTCATGACTGTAACAGGTATCTCCCACTGCAAAATGTGGTCCTGTTTTCTCCGCGATCAGAATCGGCAGCTTATCTGCGATCTGATAATCTCTCGCCATTCGGTATGCTGTCGTATTCGTCCCAATCGCAAATTCCCCCATCGGCAATGTATCATGATGTTTCAGGACATTATCACGGATATATTTTTTATTTTCCGCCTCATCCTTAAAATTCGTGCAGGTATAGGATTCTACCATACCATCCTTAAACCGTATCTCTAAATTCTCATAATTAAGTCCGTTTAAATATACCTGTCCGACAAATAATGTTCCCGTGGTCTTTTCTAGTACCGGTGAAGTAAATACCTCTCCCACCGGAATATTGACATCTGCCACACAGTTTTCAAATGCAGTCTCCTTTGACGGATCTTTTAATTTCCAGATATTTACATATAAATCTGTTTTGTTTTTTCCTTTTCCTGTGATGTGTACCTGATCTGCTGTATCTAAAACATCAATGATCTTCTGCTGAATTGTCTGGTATAATTTGTAATCTAACGTATTTAATTTCACAGTCTCAGCAAAGATTTCTTCGAAACGCTCTCCAATCTCCGGTATCGGGTATGCGATGATCGTAAAACTGCGTTCTTCGCCCTTGATATATTCATTGATCATCTGCCCTGCCATATTCATCTCATAAACGCACAGTTTCTGCTGTTTTTCGTTATATTTCACTGCACACTCTTTATTTTCCGGTGAAAACGGTTCTTCCCCGAATACTTCAATAACTGCCGGACCTGCATGACCTGCTGCAAGTTTTTTCTCTTCCTCGAAATAATTTTTTCTTGCCTCTAAGCAGCGTTCCACATATGCTTTATCCAGATAAAGCGCACGGTCTTCCCTGTGGTCATAGTCAAACTGTTTGTTTGGTGAAGTTGCCGTTGCAAGCATGGTCGGCTTTAAATTCATTTTTTCAAAATTATGCACCGCTGCACGGACCATACGCTCAAAACCGATCGGATAACGTAACTGGACAGTCTGCTTTTTACTAAGATCCTTGCCTGTCACTTCAAAACCGATCCGGTAACCTTCCGTATAGGTATCTGCCATTGCCTGGATCTCTTCATCAGTCATTTTATTTAAAAATGCTGCGATCTGTTTTTCATTTTCTCCAATATATACACCGTATCGATACAGATAGCGCAGATCCGTAAGATCTGCATTCATCACAATATCCGTCTCAAAATCTTCCGCTGGATCAATCAGCCTGCGCAGGCTTCTTTCATAAAAAATCTCACTGTAATCATGGAAAAACCAGTACAGATCCTGCTGCACTGCCGACTTCTCCGGAGCATCTTTTTCTTCTCCATTCTCAAAACGGTTATAGATTTCCACAAATAATTCCATCTGGATCGTAAGCTGCATCAGATCTCCACGAAACGCCGCACCAATCTCCCTTCTTACGTAAGCAAAATAAGCACAGAGCAACTGCCCAAACTCTTCTCCTAATATTTTCACAGCATAGTCCGGATTCGCATAGCTTGTCTGATATGCAGCTCCAAGTATATCCTCATAGAATCCCAGATTACATTCTTCTGCTTCCTTTAAACTCCGCTTTTGAATCGCATCATCTGCCCACAGATCGTAAACAGCCGCCTGTTTCTGCAGTAACTGTGCCGTCTGTCTGAAATATTCTTTATATTTTTCTTTGGTCTCCGGCTTTTCTTCGATCTCTGCGATCCGTTCACGCACCAGCGCAAAACGCTCCTCCGCAAGTTCGTTGGATTCTTTATATAATTCTTTATACAACATTAAGTCAAAACCTCCACAACAAAATTCTATCACTCATCAATCAGTTTTCCATACTTCGCATTTTTTTCGATCAATGACTTTGCATACTCCCAGATACGCTCAGAGCCCTCATGCACTCTCTCATCTCTTTTAAGTACCTGAGACTTTTTCACACCATGTTCTTCCCATGAGATACCACCCGATGCATCATTTAAAAATAATGGTTGCACCTTATCTAACATATTGGCAAACTTTGATTCCGGTGTCTCCATAGCCTCAAACTCATCCCACAGACTGCGGTATTCCTTCTTCTGTGTTTCCGGGAGTAACCCAAAGATCCTGTCTGCCGCTTTTAATTCGCGCTCCCGCTTTGTCTTATTGCCCTCCGTATCATATGCGTAGGTATCTCCGGCATCGATTTCTATGACATCATGAAGAAGTACCATTTTCATGGTTTTTAATACATCAATCGGCTCATTCGCGTAATCAGCAAGCACAAACGCCATCAGTGCCAGATGCCAGGAATGTTCCGCATCATTTTCTTTTCTGCTCCCATCGCTTAAATACGTCTGTCTTGTAATCTTTTTTATTTTATCCAGTTCCATAATAAATGAAATCTGTTTTTCAAAATCTGTCATTTGAATCTCCATTTCTTTTATAAATGAATGTCTCTATTCTGAGTCATTATAAATTATCAAAATATATCACGTTGTAATCTAACACATTGTGATTTACAGCAAAAATCCAACCACATATAATGCCACCCATGCACCAACTGCAAGGAAAGAACATATCGTCGCAAGGTAAGGAAAAAAACGATAAGAATTTTCCTCTCTTAAACTTAAGACAGCATTAAATAATGCGACCACACCGACTAACATGGACGATACTCCTGCACTTCCAAGATACATACTGCCGTTTCCTCTGTTTTGAAAAGAACAGACAATAACAGCAACAAGAACTGCTAAAGAAATAACTGACAGCATCCATGCAATAACTCCCCTTTTTGATTGCTTTTTGTCTGTGAATTTATATCCTCTTTTATGCTTTTTATGCATCCTATTTATCCTCATTTTCACACTTTTTATCCATGTGTCTGACAGGCACATATTTTTACCCTAAATCTTCCATGCCGTTCTCAAATATCATTTTCCTGCCGACATTCTTTTATTATACAAAAACATATCTTTTTATGCAACCTGTCCGGCAGTCATATTGTTCTTGCACTCCAAGTAAAAAGCGTTTACTATAACAATAGATTTTAAAGATATTACCATGTAACCTGCAGGAGGATTTTATCAATGAAAGTTTATGTATGTTTCCCTAAAGGAAAGGCGAAAGCACTGACTATGAGCTACGATGACGGCAAAATTCAGGACGAACGTCTTGTCTCCATTTTTAACCGTTATGGCATACGGGGAACTTTTAATTTAAATTATGGAATGATCGATAAAGAAGGGCTTACTCCACCACGGATTAAAAGTTCACGTATCAACGAACTTTATACCGGACATGAAATTGCAACCCATACCATGACTCACCCGACCATTGCACGCTGTCCGATGACGGAAGTTGCAGAAGAAATTTTAGCTGACCGGAAAGGTTTAGAACAGATCACCGGCCGCATTATCCGCGGACATGCTTATCCAAATGGTTCCTACAATGAAGACATCAAACAATTATTCCGCCAGCTTGGAATTGCCTATGCCCGTGTCGTAGAACCGGCAGCTGATTTTGCACTTCCAACCGATCCGCTTGAATGGCACCCGACCTGTCATCATGACGCCCCGGATCTGATGGAAAAAGCTGAATTTTTTGCAGAATTTAAGAAAAAACAGTATTTAAAATTAATGTATGTATGGGGGCACAGTTATGAATTTGACAATCATGATAACTGGAATGTAATTGAAGATTTCTGCGCATATATGGGTGGCAGGGATGATATCTGGTACGCAACCAACATCGAGATCATTGACTATATGGACGCTGCAAAACGTATCCTCTTTTCTGCAGACTGCAGGAGAGTTTACAATCCAAGTGCCCTCAGTGTATGGCTCGAAGTTGATGGCGATTCTGTGATAGAAGTAAAAAGCGGTACCTATCTGGAACTTTAATTATCATGCACCTTTCGCTCTGTGATCTTTCGCGTCAACTTTTTCACCAGATCATAGATAAGAAATCCAAACAATCCCCCGATCGTATTTAAGATCAGGTCGTCTACATCCAGACTTCCAACCTTAAATACCAGTTGCAGTATTTCCACGACAAGACTTAATTCAAAACTGTAAAGAACCGTATACCACATTTTTCTGCACCGTTCATAATAGATCGGCAAAAATGTTCCAAATGGCATAAACGCAATAATATTGCCGGCAAGGTTCAAAACTACTGCATAAGTGCCAAGAGCTTTACGATAACGGATAAATCGCATAATTTCTTTGAATGGAACAAGGTTATAGTGATATGCTCTTTCACTATAAGTTCGTCCCATTTCTTCTGAAAAAAATAAAAAATAAAATAACACTGCAAAGTAAACAGTGAACAATACGCCGGCAATCAGCCGGCGTCTTTTTTTTCTGTCATCCATCGCATTATTTACATCCATACTGTTCATAGTATGCATCAATTGCTTTTTTTATCTCATCATTAATGACAATTTTGCCCTGACACTCCTTATTGTAAAGATGTTCTACGACCTCTTCCATCGTTACAATCGCATTTGTCGGAAAACCATAAGTCTCTCGGATTTCATCAAGTGCACTCATTTTACCGCCAAGTCCCATTTCCATACGGTTTAAAGAAACCATCAGGCCAACGATCTCAACATTTGCAGCTCCTCTTACTTTCGGAACTGTCTCCTCCATGGATTTACCGGATGTTGTAACATCCTCGATCATGACAACACGGTCACCGTCTTTTAAACTGCTTCCAAGGAAACTTCCCTTATCTGCTCCGTGGTCTTTTTCTTCTTTTCTATCCGAACAGTAACGGACTTCTTTTCCATACAATTTGCTGAATGCAACTGCTGTTACAACACTGATCGGGATTCCCTTGTATGCCGGTCCGAATAATACATCAAAATCATCTCCATACTTCTCATGGATCGCCTTTGCGTAATACTCACCAAGACGCATTAACTGTGAACCTGTCACATAAGCTCCTGCATTCATAAAAAATGGGGATTTACGTCCACTCTTTAATGTAAACTCTCCAAATTTGAGCACATCACTCTCAACCATAAACTCGATAAATTCCTGCTTGTACTGTTCCATTTTATCTACGACCTCCTGTTTAACTTCCTGAATATCGATTGTTTGCACCTGATTCTCTCGTGTCTTCACAATTATTTTTATACTATCATAAGTGTCTTAGAATCTCAATCTCTTTTAACTTCATTTTTTAACCTGTAGAAAAGACATTAGAATTTTTATCAGACAAGACCCTATTTTAAATCTTCTGTTTCATAACATATCTGTCTATTCCGTCAGTTCTCCTATCACTGTGATAAATCTTTGCTCTGTAAGACCGGAACTTTCTATGGTAAATATAACTCCATCTTTTTCAAAAACAGCAACATAACTATACCCGCCAGTCTGCCCGATCGGATAACATCCCGCTGTGACCGTAATCCCATGCACCAGAGACGTGGCTAAATGTGTATCTGTAAATCTTGTCACGATCCCGGATTCCGTTGTACGAACTCCGATTTTCAATGTACGTCCTCCACTTTCATCCGAATAGATCAGACTATTATTATCATCCACTGCTTCTCCTGCTTTATCATATCCAACATGATAAACACCATCCGACAGGATGAATCCATCTGGAATGGAAGTCGGACAGATCTTTGTTCCAAAATATTCTTCCAGCCCCGCTGCGTCATAAGAAACAATCTGATCCGGTTCTGCTACATCATAGGCTATACTTTCCATTTCGCGAATCTCATTAAAGATCAGACCGGTATCCTCC
Organism: Roseburia sp. AM23-20; assembly: GCF_003470905.1. NCBI lineage: Bacteria > Bacillati > Bacillota > Clostridia > Lachnospirales > Lachnospiraceae > Roseburia > Roseburia sp. AM23-20. The sequence goes on along the minus strand of NZ_QRHS01000025.1, from coordinate 15,350 downwards.
TCTGCTGTTTCCACACCTGCCTCATCCGCTGATCCGGCTGCTGTACTTCCATACATACCATCATAATCATTGAAAACCGTATCCACAGAGTTATTTTTGTTTCCTGAATATCCATTCCTGATCCTTCCATAAAACATTCCTGCACCGATGATCAGCACAAATGCTGTCATACACATCGCCGCCGAAATAGTGATATGCGCAGGCTGTTCCTTCTCTAAAGGGATTTTTTCTCTTATAACATAAAACATCCGCTTCATCCGTGATTTTGATTTTATCTCAACTTCCGCATCTGAAACATACTTTGGATCAATATGCCCGAATGCATCAATCAGATCATCTGCTTTCACTGCTCACACCTCGATTCCTTCCTGAGCAAGACATTTCCGTAAACTTTCCCTTGAACGCATCAGAGACGATTTTACCTTGCTCTCACTGATGGAGAATCTCTTTGCAATTTCAGCTATACTGTCAAAATACCAGTACCTCCGCACAAAGATCCTGCGGTTTTCTGTCTTCATCCCAGCCAGAAAACGGTTAATCATCTCCGCAAGTTCCATATTTTCCACATGTAACTCCATATTTTCACCGGAAATACAGTCCTGCATCTCTTCATATATGTAAGAAATTTCTCCCTCTCCACGCTTTTTCGAATGATTTTTCCGGTAGCGGTCTAAGGATAGATTTCTTGTAATCGCTCCTAAAAACGCCTGCAATATCCCCGGCCGCTCTGTCGGCATGGAATTCCACGCCCGGAACCATGTATCATTCATACACTCTTCACAATCACTTTCATTGTGCAGTACATTCTGTGCTATCTTGTGACAATATGCTCCGTATTTCTGCTGTGAGCATGTAATTGCCCTCTGATCTCTGACCCAGTATAACTCAATAATCTTTTCATCCTCTAAAAACTGCCCCACGATCCGAATTATATCCTCCTGTAATGTTTATCCTGTTCTGTTATGATTTTACAGAGCATCTGCCGCACCAATAAAAACAGGTATCCCATTCTCCCTGTCTATGATCGCATAGACAAATGGCCTGTCCAGCACAACATTTTCCACTGCCTCCAGACACCCCATTGTTTCCACTTCCACAACTGTTGCCGCCCCGGCCTTTGTACCAAGTTCATTCACTTCAATCTTTGTCCGGTGCAATACCTGGCTGATATACAGATTATCCCCATTTTTACAATTCCCCATCTGTGAAAAATCTGCTAATTTCTCATCAAATGCATCATGCATTCCCATTCTGTCTAAAACTTCCGCTAATTCTTTCTGCGTCTCCGCCTTAAACTTTGGCATACCTGTTTGCACTATTGTATCATTTGCCTGAGCAATTGTCTTTAGAAAAGTTTCTCCATTCATCTGACTGATATAATCTCTGATATCCATATTCTCATCCGGAAGCAGTGCAACAAAGTCAAAGCCTTCTTTATACGGCTTGATAAATCCAACAGCATGCTCTTCCTTCAAAAAAGAATATTCCTCCGAATACATCATTGATACTGTTGAATGATTACCATCAATATCATAAAAATCAGCATCATGCACCTGTTCCTTTTCATACGGGTCCTGCCACTCCCCCTCAAATGCCACTGCATTTACAAGATACATAATAGCATATGGCGGTATCTGATCCATGATATCTTTGATCATTCCATCCGTGCGCCGGTCGATCCAGCGATTGATATCCTTTGTCGTTTTTTTATCAAAAGCCGAGGCAAAGATATCTGCCTGATAAAATTCAGCGTTTAACTTCAGAAAATCATCTGCCGGTACAAAGTTCTCATCAGAATCTTTGTACCAGATAGAATTCGCTGTATATAAATGATTATTTTTTTCCTTTGGCATGGAACTTTGCAGACGCTGCAGCTCCCGATTGAGAAGATCAAGCGAGCAGTCTGCCGTACCGCAAAGTACACTCTCCATCTGTTCCAAAGTCTCGCCTGATGCTCCGTTTGCAGTCATGGCAAGCGCATTTATCACGGAATATGGTGATATCATTGTATTTTTTCCAGCTTCATAGCTATTTTGAAAAGCCTTTATTGCAAAATCAGCATAACTGTCCGCAAATATTTTGTCTGATTTTTCATCCGATGGCAGCATCTGAACATTATCTCCGGATTTTCCAGTATCTTCTTTCGTTACATTCAATTCCCTTGTCGATCCTGAAAGATGCATGCCTTCTACATTAGAACACGCAGCTGTCCCTGATAACAGAATACCAGCTGTTAAAAATAATGCTACTATCTTTTTTGCTCTTTTTTTCATCTTCTCTTCCTCCATTGTATCTGTTTCCTGTTGTTTCATTGCTCTTCTATATAAAAAGACGCAAATGGGTAACTGCCCGTTGCGTCTTTTTCCAATTTTTTTCAGCATAGAATTTGCCTTACTATATTTTCCAGTCCCCATGTAACACATCGCTGTAAGACAATCTAATTCGTCATTTTCTACTGAAATCTTCTTCCTGATCTTTTCCAGCTCTTTCAGTCTCAACATCATTCGCGATAAGTATATCATATTTCACCAGTCGTTTTCCACATAACCGTAAAAAAGTAAAAAACCATACGATACATTTTCTATATGTATCGCATGGCTTTACTTATTGCTTTACTTATTGCTTTTCAACTGAAACAATTGTTCCCGAAAATGCATCCACTTCTGAAAGTTCCCCGGTATATGTTACTTTTACTTTATCTCCAACAGAAACATTTTCCAATCCCTGTGGTTTTGCATCAAAACTTAATTCATAGGAAGCACCACTATCATCTGTCACAATAAACATAAAATCTTTGATCTCGTCCACCGTTCCATTCAGTGTTTTCTCTTCGCCTGTTACCGCTTCAGCTGTATTTTCCGGTACAGCTTCAGTCTGTAACTCTGTTTCAGCGTTACCCTCTGCACCAGCCTGCTGTTCTTTCTGCATATTATCCTCTGCCTGTACTTCCTGCTGCACTTCATTTCCGGCATCAGCACGATTCGTGCTTCCACATGCTGTAAATATGGACATACACATTACCGTTGCTAATACATAAATTGTTTTTTTTCTCATTCTGAATATCCTCCTGCGTGTTTTTATTACTTATCATTTGTAAGTTTCATTTATTTAGATAAAATAATAACAAAAAAAGTTTCATAAAAAAAAATTTTTTATTCCCGTTTCCTCATTATTTTTATGAACATGAATTATTCGGCAAATGGATAAAATGCTTTTTCCGGCAGATGTGCGTCAGGAAATGCATAATAAGATAAAAGAAACAGAAACGGAGAACATCTATGAACAGTATCGGGGAACGTATTGTATCTTTACGTGAAGAACGCGACATGAGCCAGAAACATCTTGCTTACACGATCGGTATCGCTCCGACTACCCTATCCCGATATGAAAACAACCTTTATGAACCAAAGGCAGAAATTTTAAACCGGCTCGCAAAAGCCCTTGATACCACTTCTGACTTTCTGATTGGACTTACCGATATTTACGAGAAACCAGCAGATGCCAGAAAGCGCAAATCAGAACTCACTGCCGATGAACAGCGTCTCTTAAGTTATTATCGTAAATTAACCGACCTGAATCAGGCTCGTTTAAAGGAACGCGCCGAGACGCTGCTTGATCTGCAGGAGAAAAAATGATTTTTATTTTCCACAGCACTTTTTATATTTTTTCCCACTGCCACATGGGCACGGATCATTCCGTCCTATTTTCTTACCGTCCCGCTGATATGGCATATCCATTTCAATACCGGCAAACGGATCCCATTCTTCTACCCGATTCATATAATAATCACTGATTCCTGCTACCTGTTCTCCGACCATATCGATCAGTGCTTCTACGCTCTCGTCCTCTGTCCGGTCCGCAATTGCAGCAAACATGGTGTTTGCTTTATTATATTTTCCAGTACCCATATAGGACAAAGCCGTAAGACAATCTAATTCAGCATTTTCTACGGAAAGTCCCTTCCGGATCTTTTCTAATGCTTTTGGTCTGTCCGACTCTCTGTTTTCATAAAAAGCCCTGTATATCTCTTCCTGTATTTTTACAGGCATATCTTTTAATGATGTGTCCTGCGTGATCTCCTCTCGTTCTATATCTGCCGCAAAAACGTCTGTTTCAAATGCATTTTTCCCGGTGATTTTCTCATACTCCATCCTGGAATATCCATGAAGCATTGGGAGTCCAAGTGTCATGATACCTTCAAGTACAACCTGCCAGATATTCATCCGGTCGTATAAAAGAACTGTTTTTCCAGCCTGTTCCTCATGCAGTAAGATTGTATCAAATATTTCATCTGCACTGCATCCACTGACTGTTTCATTAAAAATCAGTTCTATCATATCCGAAACATCATCCTGTGACATATCCAGTGTTTCATCAAGCTCCTGTGCCAAAATCTGCCAGCATTGTCCAAGATCAGCAATATTCGTGGAGACAGAAAGAACTTCTTTTTGTGAAAACTTCTTATAAGGAAGATCTGTGGCAAACTTTTCCAGTCCCTCAATAATCCGTTCATTATCTACATTTATAAGTGCCGCATAACTTTTCCCGGTATCACTTCTTCGTAAAGTCTGAAACTGCTTTCCAAAACTGCCATACCAGTACACATACCGAAGGAAATCCCTCTCTGAAAGGTTCATATTCCATACATTTTCAAAAATTTCATGAAAATCCTTGAGTTCTAACAATATATACGTAAGCAGAAGTTTCATTATTTTTCCGGTAATATCATCAATCTCTTTCCGATACCTTTTCCGGTCTAATGACGTTATCAAAGCAAACCTTTCTTTGAAATCAATAGCAGGAAACACATATGCTGCCTCTGTTTTTGGCGGAACCTGCACATGTAAAAGTCCCAATACGATACCTTTCATAATTGTATCATAGTCTGCTGTGTATTTTTTATTTTCCACAAACCCGCTTATTTTCTCAAATTCCCGTATATTATTTTCTGTCAGAATATAAAGATAATACTCCGGGTGCTTTGTCAGTTCTTCATTGATGGCATCCGCTAATATACCCGGATCTTCCTTTTCATAATCATATGAAAGCTGGAGATACTTGCTGTAATCCCTTGTTTGCTGCTCACTCAGCCTGTGAATTAATTCCTTACATGTCCGATGAGGCGGCATTTTACAGATATTTCCTTTCGCCTCTTTATTGCAGAATTCTTTCCATGCAGTTACTTCTTTTCGTATGACGGACTGTTTTTTCGCGGCATCGTCCAGATTTTTCAAAAATTTTTCTGCCTGCTCCCTGAAATATTCATAAAATTCTTTTTTGTTCTCTTTAAAGGCTTCGATACCTTTCATCATCTGCTCATAATCGTCCGGCATATCTGTTTCCTTAAAATGCATTTTTTCAAGATTATGATTGACTGCTTCCATATCGTATTTTTCCGGCTGCATATCTTCATCCCAGTCACCACAGAAATCTTCAATAAAATTGTCTCCTTTTACCTTCAAAATTGCGGCATGATCTGCTGTATATTCCGGCATCTTTTTTTCAAATATCACCTTGTGCTGCCAGTCATCGCCAAAATCATAGGTATAACGAACCCATTTTTCATGCTCTAAAACCGGTCCCACCGGTGTTTTTTTCTCGATCATGAACATACTTTTCACTGCATCTTTTTTACTTTTTACAATTTCAAAACTATTTCCGGGGCTTTCGAAAATATGCAGATGCATATCCTCCCACCCGAAAATCTCCTGAATCACACAATGCAGATCTGCAAAAGACATTTTTTCAGGTACTACAACTCTCCGCCATACCGGTGGGTGAGTATCCATGATCATGATTTTTAAAACAATGCCTGACATTTTTTGATACCTTCGCTTTCGTTTGCTATTTTATATCTGTGACAATTATAACATTTGACATGCATGTTTTGGAGTTTTTTGCTTAATCCCACATATTTTTCCAAACATTTCCTTTTTGTATTTTATTAGACTTTTTTTCGTTCGTCAAATATTTCCCCGCTCACTCCATCAAAATCTCCTCCACCGTCACAAACGTATACCCCTCTTTTTCCAGTTCATCAATGATCGCAAATGCCGCTTTCACCGAGGATTCCGACGCATCATGCAGCAGAATGATATCATTCTCCTCTACCTTATCGATCACTCTTTTGGCGATCACTCCGGAATTGTCTGTCGCCCAGTCTTTCGGATCAACGTCCCACAGTACCTCAATCATTTTTGTCTCATAATCCAGATTACATTTCCAGCAGCCATACGGAGGTCTTATGTACTCCGGATATTTTCCGGTGATATCATGGATGGCGGCATTTGTCTTATCCACCTGCTCGATCGCCGCTGCATCGGAAAGATTACTCAAGTTGACATGCTCGTAAGAATGCGTGCCGATCAAGTGCCCGGAATCAGAAATATCTTTGACGATATCAGGATATTTTTCAACCTCTTTTCCCAGCAAAAAAAACGTGGCATTGACACCACGTTCTTTTAACCCCGAAAGAAGTTCTTCTGTATAATCCGGATTTGGTCCATCATCTGCTGATGTCAAGTAAGGACCAAATTTTTTTGAAGAAATCTTGATTTTGGGGTTGACAAACTACAACATGAGCATTTCATAAATCATTGTTTGTATATAATACTTTTTATTTAAAATGCCTAGCTGCTTCATGCTAAAATTATAGTTTGTTTTACACCTTGCCTCTGTTACTAATTCATCACAATTTACTATACATTTCAATAATTCTATTTCTGATGTATGTAGAAGAACACTGCTTTTTTCTCTCAATATAAACTACAGCCACTCCCTTTTTTTTAATTCCCTTTCCGCATCTATATATACACTTTCCATACGATGATCTTCTCCTGCAATCATAACATCAAAACCATACTTGTAATAGGCTGCTATTTTATCTAAATCATTTTCAGGAACCACTTCATCAACATAGCGTATTGCTTTTACAATTTCCACTCTCTGTTCATAGCTCAAAATAGACGTTCTATTTTTTCTTCTAATCATAAAATCATCCGTTCCAACCCCCACAATTAAATACTCACACAAATCTTTAGCTTTTTATAAACGTCTATGTTAATGGTATCAGCAACAAACCTTTGATATGTATAGTTTGTAAAGTCTAATACATAGCCCCTCTCCATGTCAAACAGTCTCTCAAAGTAATCTTTCTCGATATATGTCATCTGCGCCATAGATTAATACCTCCATCGTCAAGAAAATATAAATATACAATATTTTCCTACTATTGACATCTAAAATATTAACTATGGCATTTTTAGATGAAAAAAGAAGAAGCCCTTTTGTCACTTTAGACTTCTTCTTTTTAATCTTACAATAGTTCTTCAAATTCCTCCCGATACTTCCAGACAATCTCTATCCGCTTATCTTCATATACTATGACTTTCTCCACCATCTCCCTCATAAACTCTTCTGTCAATGTTTCGCTCGTTCCATACCTTTTCACAAGATCTGCAACACATCGATAGCTTTTTTCCCTTTCCTCCTGCATATCAATCTGTTCAGAGACTTTCTCTATTTCTCTCCGTACTACTTCCTCCTGCCTGCTTAACTGTTCCTTTTCTTTTAAGAATACATCCTGCTTTACCATACCAGAACGGAACCGTTCGTACAGCTTGATTTTTTCAGCAGGAAAACGCTCTAAGCTTTGTTTTAGTCTATTTTCCTGCTGTTTCGACTTCTCCTGCTGTTTTTCAAAGAGCTTGGAAACAGGGATTATCGCAAACAATCTACAATGTTCCTGCCAGATAGTCCATATCGTCTGCTCAATCTGTTCTTTTTCCATACGAATCTCATTGCACTTTGCATTGTCCAGCAAATTTCTGCGTTTACACAGATAATACGGTATCTTTGTTTTCCGCAGTTCTAACCGATTTCCACAGCATCCGCAAAAGACAATTCCTCGGCGGACAGCAGAACGGTCATAAACCGCTATTTTCCCTTTTCTGATACTGTCATTCGCCTTTTTGAAAAGTTCCCGACTGACAATCGCCTCGTGATGATCCGGTATCACAAGCCATTTTTCTTCCGGCTGTCTTACCTTCTGTTTACAGCCAATTTGGGTACGGACCGCCTTTCGATACACCATATCTCCCTGATATACCCGGTTATGGATAATAGAATGTATCTTGTTACGATTCCATATATCTGCTTTATAATGCCGGTTAAGCTGCTCTCCCTTTGCCTGCTTATAAGTCAGCCTAGTCGGCACTCCCTCTGCATTTAGTTCGATTGCCAAAGTTTTTGCATCTTTTCCATCTGCCAACTCCTGAAAAATACGCCGTATGGTAACTGCTGCACCCTCGTCAACTTCCATTCTTTTACCATCTGATGACTTTTGGTAGCCATACACCATGCAACCTGCGTAATATTCACCCCTTTTCATGCAGGTTGTAACTCCGCTTTTTACCTTTTCAGACAAATCTCTGCTATACATCTCATAGATAAAATTCTTAAAAGCGACATCCATTCCACCCATCTGTCCGAAAAAATCTTTACTGTCAAACCCATCATTGATGCTGATAAAACGAACACCCAAAAACGGGAAAATCTGTTCCAAATAATCTCCAACTTCCAGATAATTTCGTCCAAAACGTGACAAATCCTTTACGATAATGCAATCTATTTCTCCCTGCCTGCATGACCGGAGCAGCTCCTTTATCGCCGGTCTGTCAAAATTAGTGCCGGAATATCCGTCATCCACAAATTCCTTGATTTCTGCTCCCTGAAATTCTTCTCCTTGCTCTATAAAGGTATCTATGAAATTTCTCTGGTTACTGATACTTACACTCTCTGCCTTTTCTTCAGAATTGCATAAATCTAAATCTTCCATGGAAAGCCGGATATATTTTGCAACCATATATTTCTTCATCCTTGCTCCCGTCTGTCCGCTACAGCGGACACTCAAATCAGAGAGATTAAAATTCTCTTTCAATTTGCTCCCTCCTGCTCCATATCAGCTCTCTTTTCCAGTAAACTCCGATATTCATCCTCGAATCGAAATATAATATGAATACGCCCTTTTTCAAATACTTCTATTCGTTCTATTAGGGCATCCACCATATCTTTTGTAACCACCATCTGCCCGAAATACTGTTCTGCGGTGTGAGATAGTTCCAGATCCTCTCCATAAGTCTCCTGCATTTTATTCAAAAGCAGTTCTTTCTCTTTACGAGCCACCTCAAGTTCTGCAAGTGCAGCTTGATATTTATTTTTCAACATGAAATATTCCTGAACCGTAAGTAATTTATCTTTATAGTCAAGATAGGTGCTGCTTAATTTCTGCTGATACTGTGTCTCTTTTTGTCTTAAGTCTCTTGTCTCACTTTCAAGCACCATTCGCCTCTTTCCGATTTCAGCACTGCCATTTCTTGACCGAATTTCTTCTCTGCCTTCTAAGAATATTTTCAGATGTATCTGAACCGCTTCTAATACTGCTTTTTCCAGTTTTCTTGCACTGATATGCTTTTTAACGCATCCCATTGCTCCATTTTCTCTGTAATTTGGGCAATAGTAGCTCATAGAATTGTAATTACCAACAGCACCTCCCATCGTGATACCACAATCCCCACAAAATATTTTGCCTTTAAACAAATTGTCACGTTTCGGATTTTCTTTTGCTTTTTCCAGATTATCTTTATACTCCTGCGCTTTCTTTTCATTAACCGCTTGTACTGCTTCAAAGAGTTCTTTGGATACAATAGGCTCATGGGTTCCCGGAACAATCACCCATTCCGACCTTGGAACATAATGTCTCTTTTCTCCCTTGTGCATAGCTGAATGTGTCTTGCCTCTTACCATGTTTCCCAAGTACACTTCATCACGAAGCATATCCTCTATGGCATAGATTTTCCAAAGAACATTACTCCCCTTCTCGTTCCTTACAATCCCTTTTTCATAGCGGTATGCACTGGGTGACTTTATTCCTTTTTCGTTCAAAATCTTTACAATACTGCAATATCCATAGCCCTCAGATCTCAGTCTAAAGATATAACGCACCACCTCGGCGGCTTCCTCATCCACTTCATATTTACCCTTAACTGTACTTGATTTCTTATAACCGTATGGAGCAACTCCACCGCCATATCTTCCTTCTCTTTTCTGAATTTCTATAGCAGAGCCTACTTTTCTGGAAATGTCCTTTGCATACACCTCATTGATAATATTTTTCAGCGGAATTTCTATCCCATTCGCTACTCCCCTGACATCTTCAGAAGAAATTACGGCAAAAGTATCAAAGTGGTCTGTAACAGAAATGAACCGAATGTTTAAGAAAGGGAATATTTTTTCCAAATAATTTCCTGCTTCTAAGTAACTACGTCCAAAACGAGAAAGATCTTTTACGATAATGCAGTTAATCTTACCTTGTTTCGCATCTTCCATCATTTTCTGAAAAGCAGGGCGTTCAAAATTTGTTCCACTAAATCCATTGTCGATATAAATATCAACCACTTTCATATCCGGCTTATCTTTTACAAAATCTTCCAAAAGCGCCTTTTGATTTTCCACTGTATTTTGATTGTTTTTTCCGCTATCTTCTTTAGACAGCCGAATGTAAAGTGCAACGGAAAAATCATGTGTTTTAACTTTTGGGGTCTGTTCCGATAATTTGTTCTCACTCATCTTATCTCTCGGAACCGGATGATTTCTGACTTTTCGTGCCATCAAATCACCTCCCGAACAGCCGTTTCCTGCTTGATTTCACCTACCAGTCCAGCTAATTGCTCGATTTCATCCTGATAGCGAAAGATAATCTCTATCCGACGATCTTCATACACATATATCTGACTGATAAACCGAACGAATAAGGAACGCTTTAACTCTATATCTTTGCTTGTCAAAAATTTCTCCATGAAACTTTCTTTTTCATATCTGCCATCTAATAGCATTCTTTTTTTCTTGCTCAATTCCGTAGCAGCCTTCTTAGTATCTTCTATTCTGTTATCTAATTCCTTCTTAAACAGCAGATACTCGTCCTGAGTAATTAGTTCATTTTTATAGTCCTCATAACATTCCAATTTTAAGCGATTATACTTTTCAATATCTCCCTTTATTTTTTCGGATTGCAGTACCATCATTTTTATCTTGTCTGAATTACAAGATGTTTTCCGTATGTACAGGATACTCTCCTGTAAATCAGCCAAATGCTTCAAATGAAGCTGCAATGTTTTTGTTACGGCAAGATTTAAGGCATTTTCACTGATTCTATGACTGCTACATGTATCTTTGTTCTTCTTATTTCCAGAGCAGACATAATATACATATTCAAAAGAACCGCTATATGCCTTCTTTCTTACCATACTGCATCCACAATCCGCACAAACCAGATAACCGGAATATATGGAGACCGCTCTTTTTCCTGCTGTTACCCTTGTATCTTTCTGTATAATATCTGAAATAATTTCAAAATCAGCTCTGCTTATGATTGCCTCATGTGCATTTTCAATCCGGATCCATTCTTCCCGTGGCTTCTTTTCCCGCACTTTGACTTTATAATTAGGGGTACTCTCCTTTCCCTGTATCAGAGTTCCCACATAGATCTCATTTGTCAAAACACGCATAACTGCCATTGCGGTCCACTTCGCCTTACTGTGTGTCTGGAACACCGTCTTATACCCGCTCCCCTGCTCCTTCTTGTATTCTGCCGGAGAAAGAATCCCTAGACTATTCAATTCATCCGCAATCGCCTGCTGGCTCATTCCGTCCATCTTCATACCAAATATCTCTTTTACAATTTCTGCTGCATAAGGATCAACAATCAGTTTATTTTTATCTTTCCCTCGCATATATCCGTAGACCGCAAAGGCACCAATAAATTCTCCACGTTTCCTCTTTACTTCTAAATGGCTTCTGATTTTAATTGAAATATCCCTGCAATACGCATCATTGATTAAATTCTTAAAAGGAATAATGATATTATTGGATACCGCTGTATCATCAGCACTGTCAAAATTATCATTAATTGCGATAAAACGTACACCCAGTAAAGGAAAAAGTCTCTCAATATACTTTCCAACTTCGATATAGTTTCTTCCTAGTCGTGACAGGTCTTTTACAATGACGCAATCTATCTTCTTGTTTTTGATATCCTGTAGCATTCTTTGAAAATCAGGTCTGTCAAAATTCACGCCACTATAACCGTCATCAATATAGAAGTCAACAATCTCTATTTCCGGTTTACTATGTATATAATCTTCAATATATTCTTTTTGATTTTCAATACTGTTGCTTTGCAGCGTTTCACTCCCGGCAAAATCCCCATCCTCTTTGGATAAACGCAGATAACCTCCGCATAGATATGTTTTAGATAAGTTGTTTGATAGCATAAAAAAACACTCCTTATTCATATTAGCCAGAACAATCTGCTATAAAAATAAGAAGTGGTTTCTATTCATTTAGTCCTATGCATATATTAGCACAGAACTTTCCTTTTTTCCAGACCTTTATAGCAATTTTCATTCTATATTCCATCTGCCAACTCCCGTAATCTTTGTTTCAGGCTGACTCCTTCTGTAAAAGAAGATTTTACTATTACATCTCCTACCATAAAGCAATACGGATTTTTAACATTTCTTAAAAAAGTTCTCATCTGCATTTCTTTATCCACATCGTCTGAATCATCTTCCGGGATTCTTGTTACATCTATGAGTCCATCTCGATTAACTGTTCGTATATCAACCGACTTCAGTTTTTCCCATTCTTCCATTTTTTCTCTCCACGAAGCAGCAAGCTGGCTTATCTCACTATATGACAGCCAGCTTGTTCGATATTCCTCTATAATCTTTTCATTTCTTCTATCGCTCTCATACATTCCCCAGCCCTGACAACCGCAATGCAAGCTGCTAAGGCCATAAGAAGCAGAGCACCTGTTACAGTACTCACTACGATTCCTATGATTTTCATTCTTCTTCCCGGTCTTTATCCATAAAATAACTGTCTGTTTTCTTCCTTATAATAAAGTCTTCCACATCCATAAGCCTGTCCGTGACCGGCATGGTCGGCAGGGTATTCAGAATTTCTGCCCGGTATCTGCCACGCAGGGATGCTCTGCTGTCTAAGATAGAAAATACCGCCGTGTCCTGTTCCCTGCGGATGCCACGCCCGAACCACTGTCTGAGTTTAATCAGCATTTCCGGGATAATGATGTCCCTGCGGTATAAATCAAAGTCCTCATACTGGTTTCTCTGGTATTCCATGACCGGATCCGGCACGGGAAACGGCAGTTTTACTACAATTAGGCTGGAAAGGATATCCCCTGCAAGGTCAATTCCCTCTCCGGCACTGTCACTGGCAAACAACACTCCGTTTCCGCTTCTTCTAAAGCTACTTATTACATCCAGTCTACCTCTACAGCGGATAATCAGAAAGCTGCTCCTTCAGACCATAAAACACCCTCTCCATGAGCCAATAGGATGTAAAAAGGATCAGGGTATGCCCATGAGTGGCAGACACTATCTGCACTATTTCCTCCATGACCGCCTGTATGTATCTGTCATCCCGGATATTCGGAAACGGCATACGCTCTGGTATATAGAGCAGACCGTTACTCTGAAAATCAAAGGGTGAGGGCTTGCTGGTTTCCATGATTCTTGATAAAGCTGCAAAGGAAAGCCCTGTCATTCTCTTAAAGTGCCCAAAATCACCCCGGACTGACATTGTGCCGGACGTAATAATAACCGGTATCGGTCTGCTCCAGATGTCTCGGAATAAAATCTGTTCCAGTTCCATTGGAACCGCACACAGGGCAAGCCTGCCGTTCTCCCTCTTTTCCATCCAGCAGATTGCATTTCCACTGTTTAGAAATACGGTCAGCTTGTCCGTCAGCTCCTGACAACGCTTTTTCAGGCCCTGCATCCGCATTTTCTGTCCGCTGTTTTCCTGATAGGATAAGGGAAGCTGCTCTAAAGCCTTTGCCATGTGCCTTATGTAAATTTTTTCCATGGAACCTATCACTATTTCAATCCTGCTTCCCTCTCTGGTGTGGTTTCCTGCTAAATCTCCCGCCAGTCTGTCAAATATCTGTCTGTTATATTCCGCAAGCTGACTCCGCAATACAGTAAGTTCATCCATGCCTGTGGTTCTTCTGTTCACTTCACTCAAACCCACGATAAATTCCGCATCCTGCTCGTCCCAGACTGTGCTGTACATCTGTCTTGCGGCATCTATCAGCTTGTGGGACTCATCAAACACCATTGCCCCATATCCCGAATTTTCTTAAAATTCATAAATCTACATAAAAGCGAATAAGGACATGACTTATTGCAGCAAAACACGTTGATTCTGCCTTTTACATAGGGTGTCAGCACGGCATCATCCAAATCAATCCTGTCAAATTCCTGCTCCCCAAGCCTTGCCAGTTCCAGTATCAGATTGGCATCCACTTCTCTCTGCAATTTTTTTATGGATGTCTCATATATCTTCAATCTGGAGTCACAGACATAATGCCGTTTTCCTTTCCGCACCACAAAAGATAATGGTTTGTTAATTACATGGTGCTCTAAAAGGATGCCGGATATCTGCGGTATGTATTCCTCTGTCAATGCTTTCTGCAGGGCTATGGTGGATGTTGATATGACTGCCGGAATCTTCTTATCTGAATAAATGTTATGTACCGTCAGTGCAAGGATATATGCGTGAGTTTTTCCTGTCCCCACTTCCGCCTCACATAAAGCCAGTTTGTTTTCCTGCAATGCCCGGAGCATTTCAAAAGAAAGTTCTTTCTGCTTTACCCGCAGATTCATTCCATGTTTCGGTAAAATCTCATCAAATAAATTAATAATTCTTCTGCACTCTTTGCCATCGTTACGCCTCCTAAAATTTCTTAGTGCCATAAAGCAGCACAGGAATAGGCTGGAAGGTATCGGTTTGGCTTTTTACTAACAAAAATGAGTTTCCATCCAGCCCATGAATTCTACTGCTTTATAAAAAGGTGCATCAGCCATCCTGCCAGTAAGCAGGCATCATAAAAGCCACCCACATTCTTTCTCAAACGTGGGTGTGCATTTTCCCGTCACTTATGCGGGCCACTGGCGTGGAAGTATCATTATCTCCGACCGGTATCATCGCATCCTGCCCCACCACGGGCAGTAAAGCCACAGGTAGTTCCCGCTCAGGATAGTGCGGTTCTTTTCACACTGATCCGTCATGGCGTACCCTGACTTGTGCTTTCCGGCTCTCCGGCCGGTCGGATGTGTGCCTGATGCACAGATATGAAGTTGTCAAAGTGCAGTAAAAGGGGAATATTTTAGACAAAAGAAAACCCCTTCACCTAATTCGCCGCTAGGTAAAGTGGGCTGCCGAAAAAATTTTCATTTTATTTTAATATGGTAACGATAATTAGGAATTAT
>NZ_QRHS01000024.1:487-62167 GCF_003470905.1 Roseburia sp. AM23-20 | reverse complement strand
CCGCCCTGATGGGCGGCATGTTTTTTTTAAAGGCAAGGTACAGATGATTACGTACTTACCATACTGGCATTTTAATCTTTTCTCTGAAGAACTCTTCATCCTTTTTGGTGGTTCTCCACACAGATAATCAAGTATTGATTTCATATTATGTGATTTCATAAAAGTCTCTAACACCAAAGTAGCTAAATGTGTTCTTCCTTTAACAGAATGGATACTACCAAATTCCATATCAACCTCGCGTTTTGTCTCTTCGTCACAGTACACATAATAATTTGGCAATAGTTTTTTATCATCACTATTTTCATTGCTATTTTCATTGCTCTTTTCTTGATCTTCCACCCATTTTCCAAATTTATTTACATCCTCATTGGGTTCAGTTTCAAATAGAGACAATATTTTTTTCATAATAATAACCATAGACTTCCAATCTTCTTTAGAAATTAGATTACCAAAATCAGCAAGTAACATAAGTAACTTTCTGAAATCCTTTTTTTGTTCATCTGATAATAGTTTCATAATAGCATTGATTGAATTTCCCGTAGCAGGTATATAATTACATTCCTTAGCTTTATTAACTAATCGTCTAAGACCTTTACAAATCCATTCAATCTGCTCCGATTTTTCTCCATTATTCTGAAATTCTTCAATTCCTTTCCTAAAATAATCAATCAAATTTTTAGGAGTGGTTCTCTTGTTTGCTTTTCTAGCTTCATAAGCATTCCAATAATCATATATTCCTTTGGGAAATTGATTATCTTTTGTCTCTTCTTTTTTATCATGAATCATCCCAATTACATGAACGCCTTCTTTTTCATAAGTTTTCAGTTCCTCATCACTAAACGTATCCAATATAAGTTGTCCAAATTCATCTATTACCTGAGCTGCATTCTCCTTTTCAAATAAAAAGATTGTATGTTTGATTCCCTTTTGCGTAAATTCATTGTCTGTACCATCCATTTGAGCTTTTGAAAGAGCAACAGTATTGGCTAAACTTGATATGGATGAATCAAATCTTCTGCTTTCACTTAAAACAAGTGCATTTTCCCTTGGAAAATTTTCCGTTGTATCATCAGCATATAAATTCCCATATATTGCTTGATTACTATCACCAAATCCCTGCCTTATGCTCAACTCTCCATCACTATTAAAAGCCTTTTTGAGCAAATTCCATTGAAACGTATCTGTATCCTGAGCTTCATCTATAAACAATATAGGAAACCTTCTCTGTATAGCTTTAGGTATCTCATCCCATTCTTTCAAAACTTTTTGAGCATATAAAAGCATTTCCCCAAATGTAAAATATCCATCTTTTTGAGTTTTCTCAATAACTGATAACAAAAGTTCATTTGTTTCTTCATTTTTAACTCGCTCGATATTCCCTATATTATCTCGATATTCGCAAATCGTCTCACTTTTATATTGCATTTCTAAATAGTAACGCTTATTTCTTGGTAGTTTATTCCATCTAAGTGAGTGGACAAGCTCCGTATCTATAATATTGATTTCATATCCGTTTGACTTTAACCATGGTAAAGAAACATATGTATCAAAAAAAGAATGCACTGTACCTATAAAATGCGGATACGATAACAATTTTCGCCCAATCTCTGTGTTTCCTAATCGCTCTTCTATCTCTTCTCTTGCCACATTTGTATGCGATAAAACACAGATGCCAGCATTGGAATATGGCCATTTCTTTGCAAGAATTGCCAACTTAGCAACCAATATAGTTGTTTTACCGCTTCCCGGAAACGCCTGTATATCAACAGAATCCATATTTTTTAGTACATTAACTCTAGCAGAATCAAAATGAACTTTTCCGCCCATCATCTCTTCTACCCACAATATATCTTCGTCAGTAATCTCTATATTTGCTAATTTCTCAATTTCCAATCAATTCACCCCTTAGTAACATATATAATTGCACTTATCAAATAATCCGGTAATACCTTTTTCAAGTCTTCAGCTCTGTTTATATATTTCTTTTCAAGATTAATCGCTAATTCTTGTGCGAAATCAGCTTTTGATGCTTTTTTTGAAGTAAAAAAACTATAAAAGCAAGCTGCTCTTTCTTCTTTAGTTTTATAAGCATTTATCTTTTCAATTAATTTATCCTTCTTACTTGGTCTATTCTTTTTTTCATAGCTTACATTTATTACAGAATCAATTAATATTTCCTTCATTTCTTCATCCTGTAGCCCTATATACGCTAAGTCATATTCTAGTGTCCAATGATTGGCTACAAATGTTTTTACTTTCTGTCCATCTGCTTTTTCTTTTATCTCATTAACATGGTTTTCTGCTCCTAATACTGAATAATCAGCCTCTGCTCGCCATGCACGTTTACTTTTCTCTGGCCATGTATCCTTATCATCTGTATATTTTTCATCTATACAAATTCTTGGAGCACAATTGGGCATAATATCTCTATCTGTAACACATGCAACATTTACATCCAACTGTTTATTCTCATCTTTTCTTTGAAATATCCTTGCATATCTTCTCAATCCGGTACTTCTAACATCAACAAGCGAAGTACCATAATCTGTAAAATTACATCCCAATAATTTGGATAATGTAGGTAACAGCAATGCCTCTCCAGGACCTTCTACAATTATTACACTTCTTGCAAAAAACAGATTTGCTTTAGTTGCATCAAGGTATTTTTCCAAATAAAGATAATCATCTTCATCCAATTTTGTCTGCTCTTTCTCAAGAGAATATACTTTACCCGATTTCACAATCACAATGTTCGATAATTTTACAACAGAAGCCAATAATGGCGAATGTGTAGTAATTATAGTCTGTCTATTCCCTTTCTCAGATTCTTCTTCTAAAGATTGAATTAATTTTAATTGTCTTTGTGCATGTATATGTGCTTCTGGTTCCTCAATCAATAAAAAACAGGATTTATTATCTCCTATTGCCTCATTATGTAATAGTAACTCACATGCCATACTCATAATATTACTTGTCCCAAGTCCAACTCTACCGCACATATCACTGGCATCTTTATCTACTGCAAGATCTAATTTCTCCAATAATGCCATCTCTTTTTTTATTTTATTAGAATTTGACCCTGTAACTTCCAATCTTGTTCTTATGTTATCCTTTTTCAAAAGCATTTTTTCTTGCAGTATTGTCGTCATTTCTTCGTTAATTGAATCCAGTGCTGGATGTTTTGCTAAAAGTGTATTTGAAAGATCTGCTATTCCCGCTATGGAAAGATTATGAATATCAATTCCCTCCTCATACTCATCAACTCCTTGATCTACAACAGAAATATGTTGCATAATTTGTGATAGTCTTGAATGTCTTCCAGCCTGCATTTCACTATATGCATCTCTCAAGGCACGCAAGTATGTAGCTCTTAACAATTCTCTTGCTTCTGCAGATGGTGATGGTCCGTTTCCTTCTATTCCTGTTGAGACATTTACCACTGGGCGAGGCGGATTGAATGATGATAAATATCTGCACGTCCAATGTAGATATAAACATGGAATCTTTTTATTTTCATCTTCATATGAGAGGCATTCCAAAAAAGCCCCTCGTTCATCTTCATTCAATTTCTCAAATTTACATGTAATTTTAATTTCTAATGTTGCATCTTCTTTGTAAAAATCTTCCTGCTCCACTCTATACCAGTTCATATCTGTAGTTCCAAGAACTAGTTTTATTGCATCCATGATTGCTGATTTTCCAGAATCATTTTCTCCAACAAGAACATTTAAACCTTTTTTGAAAGTAATACTATGCTCATTTCCATCAAAACATCTAAAATTCTTTATTTGCAACAATGAAAGATACATATTCCTCAACTATCCTTTCTTTTGTTATCCGATTACACCTTATCTTCGTTTTATAGTTTTACAACACTTACAATACTTTCCAGTATCCTGCCTTTTTTGAACCAACCCGCTCTATATACCCATTTTCTCTTAAAAATGATATATTGTTTTCTACTGCTGTTTCACTCACCCCTAATATATTATGAAGTTCTGCAGTTGTAATGTTCGGGTTGTCCCTCATTTCTGAAATAATTTTTTGCCTTCTGGAATTTAAAGATTTCTTATCCCCAACCTTTTTCCCAACTTTATTCCCAACCTTATTTATTCTCTCAAATGGGATAGTAACAACAATGGAATTCTCCCTAAATGAAAATGCATCTTTTCCATACATTTCCGTAATTTTAGGGACTCCTCGACCAGATTTCTCACTTATATGCAGTTGAAGAAATATCTCGGATAATTTTTCATTTACAGGGATTGATTCTCCTAAGAAAAATCCCTCCATGGTCTGTGCCGGAGCAAGTGTTCCCCTTGATAGTATCTCTATTCTGTCGGAAAATACCGAAATCATAGGTTCATTTCCTTCCACCCATTTATTGTGCAGGACGGCATTAATGACAGCCTCACGAAATGCCTTGTTATCAAATAACGGAACCTCCTTTCGTTCAACGACCCTGTCTGTCTCATCCGCCTGAATCAGGTTCAATACATCTCCATAACGCAACAACTCATCCAAACTGTATAATAAACAGTCATTTCCAAATTCACGTACAGAGAAAAGATTAGAGCCTTTTGTTTCTCCATCAAAAATAGATACACGAAGCGGAAAATGAGAATTATCCGACAGAAGCTGCGCTAATATATTAAACTCGCCTTCTTCTGTTTTTAGCCCCAGATTCTTAATAAACGTCTTTTGATTTAGAACAATACCTTTGGAACCGTAATATCCAAAGAGTTTTTGAAATGTAAGTTCCTGGTATTTTGCCGGTACTGTTTCTATCGTTTCGGTTCTTCCATCCAGTATTTTGAAAAGTTCAATTTCTCTCTTAGGGTAATCTTTCATATTACATTTTGATGATCCTATCCTTAAAAACCTCTTTTCTTTAAATGCCGTAGGAATCTCGGTTGCCGCAGGAATTACCAAACCAACGACTCTCTTTCCATAAATTTCTGTTTCTTCAAAACTAAAATTTATGCTTGGTGACAGATTTCTCGCAAGATAATTCTGATACGGTTCCTTGTTATATTCACAATACTGATTAAATGTTGTTCCTACAATTTCATGGGTTGTATCATTTACACCCCAAATGAAATACGCATATTTTTTATAATGAAAAGCCGCCGCATTTGACAGAGCAGATACATATTCGCCTAATGCCTCAGGCTGAAACCAGTTTTCCTTAAATTCAAACCATTCCTGTTCATCACTTAAGGCACATAAATCTAAAACAATTTGTTTAATATCCATTAGTATGCTCCTTTACCCAACTTTTATTCCCAACCAGAATAATTATAACATGTTGGGAATAAAGTTGGGAATAAAAATAAAAAAACTTCAGATTTTCTTATAAGGTTTCTTCTTTTCCCTTTACCTTTTGTGGCATAGGCTTTTCTGTATCTCCTCCTGCAACCTTTGCTTTCATCACCTCCAGCTTCGCCTTCATGGATACTCTTTCTGCAGGTACATCTGCATACTGTCTGATGCTCTTATCCTGCCCTATACCCACTGTTTTCTCTGCAAGCGGTGTATTCTTCGCCAGACGGTCTGCAACCTCTTTTTCGCTCTTTGGAGCTTCCGGCTCATCATCCATATCAATCCCGTCATTTCCCTTTTCATCCATGTTAAGCAGGGCATTCAATGCTGACAGACGCTCTAACTTCTC
Organism: Roseburia sp. AM23-20; assembly: GCF_003470905.1. Classification (NCBI taxonomy): domain Bacteria; kingdom Bacillati; phylum Bacillota; class Clostridia; order Lachnospirales; family Lachnospiraceae; genus Roseburia; species Roseburia sp. AM23-20. The sequence goes on along the minus strand of NZ_QRHS01000024.1, from coordinate 56,496 downwards.
TGCAAGTTCCGCTTCCTGTGCAAAAGGCTTGGTCACCTCCACCTTTGCGGTTTCAAGCTGATGCTCCACCGTTTCAAGTTTTGTCTGGGCTTCCATGAGCTGCTTTGGCATGGACTCCAGTGCATGGTTAATACGGGAGATATTACCGAGTGGGTCTGAACCGACTTCCAGATTGTGGGAAAGCTGTTCTTTCAGGTTCATTACAAATTTGTGATTGAACGCATCAAAGGTTACTGCCATCTTAAAACCTGCATATTCGCCAATGACCGCAGGGGCATTGGCTGTTTTTATTTCCTTGCACATCTCCACAAGGGCTGTTCCGGCTTCTTTTTTATCTGTATAGAGCGTATCCCCAACTTTCATGGAAAACTGCTCTTTGTCCACTGGAAGATTTGCTTTTGCAGTCTGAATATCCGCCTGCATCCCGCTGATACGCTCCTTTAAAATTGTAATCTGCTGAGGATAATGCTTTGCAATGTTGTCCTCCAGACGGTATTTCTGACTGGTATGGTTTGCTTTCATAAGTTTCAGTTTTGAAACCTGAATATCAAGGTCCATCTTTTCCTTGATGTAGGGATTTCCTGTTGCCAGAGCCTTAACCTCCGCATAAGTAAGGGCTGCTTCATCCACATCCTCACAGGAACGTACCGGAGATTTGCTTGTCATGATCTGACCGATGAATTTCTGCTTGTTCTCAATGAGCTGCCACGAATAACTGTCAAAGGTTCCTTCCGTCACATAGCGGAAAATCTTGACCTTTGGATTTTGGGGGATTGCTTTCAGATCCTTGGTTATTCCTTCAATGATGTTACTCAAAGGCTCTGCCCTCTGTCCTTATTCTTTTCCCGGCTCCGTTCTCTGTTCTTATTCTGTGATACCACATCTTTTAAGCGTTTCAGTTTCTCCCTTACGGAAGTCCTGCCCTTTCGTTTCTCATTACCATAAACAAATTCCTTGAATGCCTGTGCTACTGCATCGGCATCCCTGCCCTTGAAAAATACCACATATTTTGGTGGGTCTGTTGTCTTATCCTTCTTGACGGCAAAATCAATATTGTATTTACGAGCTACCCGCTCAAAGGATTTGATATTGCCATCCGTCACTTCGATAGACGAAACTCCCACGCCCTCGCCAACCAGCTTTTTCACAGAAGTTTTACCATGCGTTTTCTGTGCTTTCTGTCTGCGATGGTTCAGATACATCCGCATGGCAGCTTTCAGCACGTTGGCATCCAGTTTAGCGGTCTTAATTACAAGAGCGATTGTTTTCTGTGTTACTTCCTCCTGCATAAGTACCTCCGATCTGCATCTTCCTGTGTGTATGCTCCGCTAAGGTGGAACATACAGCCGATGTAATAAATACCTCATAATTCTCCTTTCCGCTTCTGGACATCGTGTCCAAAAGCAATAAAAAAAGGGCAGCTACAAATCTCTCGACTTATAACTGCCCTGACGCTGTACTGTTTTTAAAGATTCACATTAAAACTGAAATCGACATGTTATTCTACATTTAATCCCCTAAAAGATTGTCCAGTTTCGATTGAGAAAATCTTTGGAGATAAAAATATTTATCAATAATCTTGTATTTTGTATTTTTATTAATTTGCTCAATACAATAATCTATTAGTTCACTTATGAAATCTTCACAAGATAAATAATAATCATTCAAAATAATATTGTTTTCTGGAAAATGTAAATAATTAAAAATGTATTTTCCATCAATATCTTTTTCTATAATGCCATCACCTGTTTCAGGCATCTTAGGCATTATTCCCGCTCCTAATAAAGATATATAATTGGGGTTAGTTCCTGCCATTTTATACTTTACTGATGATATATTATCTAAAACCGCTTTAGCAATCGTATCCTCTATAACAATACGAGGATGTATTGCAATTTCCGATTCTAACTGATATGCTTTATTTACAGCCTCACCAAAAAACATGCTCTTATCTGGATCAACATAAGCATTACCATATGATATACCTCCTCGAAATAGAATTCTTTCTTTGATAAACCTCAAAAATATTGGTTCGCAATTACATAATGCTACCTTGAATAATTCATCTTCAGCTTTACGTTCATTAGATATCCCATCTTTAAATCCGTAAAAGATATATGCGCAATCTGAAAAAGAATATATCTTTCTAAAATATACTGTATGTTCCATATCATTTTTTTTATTTTTTTCAAGTTCTTCATGAAATATTTTATTTATATGATATGTTTCTTGAAAGTCTGTTCTATTTTGACTCCCTAATATATCTACAAATATAACTAAATATTTAGAAAAACCATTTGGTACACTATACATCTATTTATCCTCCACATATTCATTTCTTATTCTAAAGACCCCAAAATGTTATTCAAGATATTTGACTATCGTTAATAAGTACATTCTTCTTGCAACAGCACCTTTTTCTTGCTATAATTCATCTTGTAAAATATAACCATTTTTATACACTATTAGTTATGTTCTAATTTTTCGCCAAAAATTTCGAACATTCTTAATTGTAATATGATTCTGTAGTGTCCCGCACAAATGCTTTCTAATTTCAACAGCATCATTTGAATCATAGTAATAGAAATCGCATTTGTTCAATTTTCCATTCTGTGACAACTGAACAAACAACTGCTCATCATTACAAGCTGACAATCCTATTATATCAACCCTATCCTCAATTTGACTAAATTCTTTTATGCCATATCTTATGTCACTATGCTCTTGACCATATTTTTCAACCCAATACCAAGTCATGATTCCATTGCAATACATATGCTTCCATTCTTCTGGCTCATCTTCATGACCAACACTTATGTCATCAAAGCTTCCATGAATATGATAAATGGGAACACTTCCCTCAAGATAGCTATCCAAATTCGTATCATAATTTAATGTAAAAATCGCATCATAATTAATCAAAAATTTTTTTAATTTATCTGGGAAAACCTTATACAGCTCATTAATTTTCCCTTCATTATATATGGCATCTAATATAATCATCTGCATCAACTGTCGTTCTTGTTCCTTATTCCCAGAAAAATCTTGTATATGACTTGAAAGCTCATGTCCGAGGAAATAGTCTTCTAGACCGATTTCATTAAAAGCCGGATTTGCTTTATAATAATCCCGTACTCTTTCCATTTCCATTAGCAGAAATAAATAACCATCATTCTCAGAAATGTTCCAAGTTCCTTTTATCACCTGATTGATTATACTCCTATATCCATCGAAAAGTTTCATCAATGTTTCAGGTGTTTCTTTTAATATGTCTGTGTAACGTCCTGCCTGTATGTTATTGTGAACACGATCCAATATAGCTTTATTTCCACATACTCCTAGTCCTCCAAACTCTATATTCAGCCCATTTCCTACAATCAATGATTTCATTTCTAAACACCTTCTCACTTAATAAATTCTTTTAAAGTTATCACCTACTACTGCCAATATTTCCTCTTCATCTCCGTTTTTTGAAAAATAAGCGATAACATTCTCTTTTGAAATAGTTGCTTGAAACATATGCGCAGGGCCAAAATTCTTGGCTACATTTTTCAATAAACTCCAAGATATTCGTGGTTTTTCTTCATTAGGATCTTGACTACCACGATAAATTGTAATCTTATCAGGAAATGCCTCATATTTTATCAAATCTTCTTCAAACATTATATCCTTCCTATCCACTCCCGAAAAAGCTTCAATTAAGGTATCCATTAGCACTTCGTCAGTATCTGTAACAAACAATTTATATAAGCACATTGCATATAGTTCTTTTGGTATTATAGTTCTTAAACTAATCAGCTTTTGAAACGCCTTCTCATTTTCCCAATCTTTTTGCAATCGAAATACTTCTACGCACTCTGAATATTTACCCACTAAATCCTTAAAATTACTAAAATCGAGCATCATTTTCCTCCTGCAATATATTCTTCTACTTCTGATATACGACCACTTTTGCCTTTTCAACTCAATATTTTTATTTATTTTGATACATCAGGAATTTTTATTTTGACACTCTAAATCTGACTAAAAGGCATGTGCAAAGCTCCACATATATCTTTCCATTTTCAAACTTTAAATCATCGAGTAACAACGTCTGAAACAAAACATCTCCCACATTCTCCAACTTTACCATTCCATACTCTTTTTCCGTAAAGCCTTCAATCTGTATTCCCTGCATAGCAGCTTCTTTTCTTGCCACGAGACAATGCGTATACAATGCCATGATATACTACTTGTCCGACATCAGAAAGGCGTATGTTTCGTTCCCCTGATATGTATATCGGCACTTTTCCAGATTTTCTTGCGGTATGTCGAAATAACATCTGACCGTTTCCAGATATACATCTCCATTATACTCCGGCTTTAGCTTTTTTGCACACCTTTTGATTGTTGCAAATATATTATTTCTTTCTATTGCTGTCCTAGTTCGCTTGAATATAGGCTTTTTCCCTCGAAGGTCCATATAAACATTATTTAGGATAGTCTTTCCGGCATACTGCTTGAAATCACCTATCCGCAACAAATACGATAGCACCTCCATCAATTTCTCTCTTGACGTAATCTCTTGATACGAATAATTCCCAAATTCAATATGATCCAGTTTCAAAGGGCAACTCCCCTTCGCTATCTCACGCTCCATTACCCTGTTAATATCTCTCATTGATTCCATCTATATATCTCTCCTTCCCGCTTCTGGACATCGTGTCCAAAAGCACAAAAAAGCAGCTACAAGTATTTCACTCATAACTGCCCTAACGCTGTTACCTGATTATTCTATTCCTGCCGTTTTTGCAAATCCGGTTTTTCTATTCATAAGTTCCTCTTGTTTCTCCTTTGGCAGACACCGGAATATCTCATGATATCCCATTCCTGCCATCGGTGTTCCTTTTGCCAGAAGAAAAAGCTGCGTGTCAAGCCATTCCTCCCACATGTTTTCAAACATGCTCCGACTATCCGTAAAGGTAATTGCATCTTCAAAACCCTGTGGCGGTCTATAATACTGTAACTTGACAAAACCGTATCTTCCCGCATCCACGACAAGTATATTTTCAATCTCATACAGCTCTGCAAAAGCATCTGCAACTTTTCTGCATTTCTCCCTTTCATCGTCTGTAATGTATTTTTCTTTCACAATTAACCATCCTCCTGTTTCAAAACCACACTACCTGCATCTATTTCCTCATTCTTCAGAAAAAATCATTATCGTCTTTACCATTTGCATATCTTATGGTGCATACACGCACCATATTATTATAAGTTTCCTGCCATTAAAATACAAGGTAGGAAAGGAGTTGCCTATATGATTAAATACGATCCCCTTTGGCAAACGCTCAAGGCTAAAAACATCAGTCAGTACCAACTCATTAAAGATTATGGCATTGACAAAGCACAGCTTCAGCGGCTCCGGCAAAATATGGTAGTAAAGACCATTATTCTGAACAGGCTATGTCAGATACTTGACTGCCGGATTGAAGATATTATGGAATATGTTCCAGATGACAAGTAGAGGTATTGTTTATGATTGATTGACAATGCCTTTTTTGTTGCCCTTTTTTCTTTTACACCTTTGGACATTGTGTCCTGCTATTACTTTTATTATCTCCGTAAATATAACGATAATCCTCACAACAACAACAATAATACCACCAATCAGACCTCCAACGATACAATTCAGTGCCAGTATTCCCATACTTCCTGCAATTCCAAAGTTCTTCGGCACAAGAAACAAACACATTTTTCTGATACCATAGGGACATCCTACCAAAATCCAATAAAGAAAATAATCAAACCCATCAGCTTTATTGCAAACCGGATAACAGGTAATCATCCACAGAACAAGAACACACAGCGGAATAATTATTTTAAACAATGCCTTTTTCATGCCAGCCACCTCCATACATATCGTGCTGCACTTCCTGCTGATAATAATGGTTTATCGTTGAGGGTGCATTATAAAGAGCAGTAACCATATATGCCTTGATATTGGTTATTTTCGTATTTGTATCATGCATACAGCCAATCACATACTCCAGATGTCCACTGTTCAGCTTCAGGAATTTAGATTTTACAAGCTCATAAGGATAATCCTCTCCTGCAATCCGGATTGTTGTACGCTTTACGCATACAACCTCACAGATAACCTCAAAAAGCTCCTCATACAAAGCCTTGTTCTGCCAGTCATCGTACTTCATGTGATGCTCATATTCGATGTTATCCTTAATCCATACTAACCGATTATTCATCGCTTACCTTTCAACATTAGCTGTAAGAGGAAAGTTTCTCTAGTGCCATTATTTTTATAATATATTTTCAGGCTTATACATGCGTCCTGTCCAACCCATTCCACTTGCCCAGTCTCTTATTTCATCTCTTTCTTCCTGATTTCCCAGTCTGCTTGTCATTAAGAAATCAATATACCCGTGTACTCCACCGACATCATCCATAACAGGGAGGCCATCTGCAAATATGCATATTGGTTTTCCTTTTATCTCCACTGTTTGAATAATCTTTGATAACAGTTCATCTTGGAGATGATCACTCATATCATACGCTCTGGCTTTCTCTATAAGACCTTCCTCATTAGGAACTACTACAAAGCCGTCTACATTTCCCTCAAATGCTGTGTCTAAACGATTCTTTGTATAATATTTTTCCTCCATGACAATATCAACTTCCCATCCATCTCCATAATCATAATTATATTTTAGAGATTTTGTAATTGGTGTTACTTCGATTTCCTCGTTCACCTTTGCTAGTCTTTTTGCAACAAACTGTACTGCTGCTCTAATATCATCTGGAACTTTTTCATCTTTAGCAGCCAAGACCTCAGTTACCTTCAATCGCTCCAGAAGTTCGTCCATTCTGCTCTCAAATCCCAGTCCAACCTGTTCAATCGTTGCATCCGTCACAGGAATCATTTTATCTTTCTGCTTAGAAACATAAATTCCATTCTTTTTCATTTCCATCCATTCATCAAAAGATGGAGTAACTCTAATTACCGGATTTTCTGTAATTAAACTTTTTGCTGTAGCATTTGCAAATGCATAATGTTCCCACTTACCACCGTAGGAATAAGGTGCTGTATATTTCTTGCGAAACCATGTCTTGATACTGACTCCTTGCTTATAATCATCATCCCAATAGATATCTTCATAATCATCGCATGGAAAGCGAAAATACACACCACACAAATCTATCCAATCCGTTAGTTTCCCATCATATAGAGTTCTTCCATATTCATCCGGTCTATTCTTTCCACCAGTCATCTTCTGAAAAACTTCTTCTGGCAAAAGATACTGATGTAGATGACTGTTCTGCCATCCAAAAGCACGCTGAATCACATAATGCAGTGCATGTAATGTAATATCAGCCGGGACAAGTATCTCCCTAATAATACCTTGCTTTACTTTTCCATATCTATTAAGAACAACTCTGTCTTTAACATCTGTTTCCTCCAGATTCAGGGAAAGACATAATTTTAATACAGAATACTTCTGATCTGACATTTCTTCACTCTCCTTTTTCTTTATTCTTTCTCCATCTAATTTCTTTTGCACCTGTAAAAGTTCATGCTCTGTCATAACCCTTATTGTCCCAGCAGGCTCATCATGCTGTTTACTCTGTCTGACTATTTCATCGAATTTATTGGAAACTTGACTGTCTGCCGCTATATACATACGTCTTCGATAATCTTCACTTTTTTTTGAATTATATGACCGACATTCTCCATAACCAGTTTCCGTTCGTGTATATGGCAGATATGCTTGGACTGTTTTCTCTGATATCACTAACTGCTTTGCAATCTCTGATGTAGTCATCCCTTTCCGAAATAGTTCTCCGACTTGTTCAGATGTATGACTACTCCATAGTCCCTCAGTTATCAGTATCCTCTGAGCTCTTACAAGCGAAGTCCCCACATTTTGTGCGGTTTTCTTTACAGAATTGGTAATCCTATAGTCTGCAATTACTTTTTGATATAATTTTTCATCTTGAACCATATGAGCACCTCCATATCTTAGATATAGTATATATGCGGTTCTTTTTAGTGTCAACCTAGTATTTGTGTTTTAAATTTTGGGCATATACTACTAAATAAAGTCTATGCCCATTCGCTCACATTACCAAATCAATATCAATTACATCATTTGCAATAATTATTTTGTGCCATCTCAATAGTAACATCGGTTAAATCTCAGTTAGAGTCTCGGTTAAAAACAATTTTCAACCGAGATCAAACCAAGAGGTCATCCTAATTTCTTTTTAATTTAGGTTTTTCTTGGTTAATCTTGGTTAAATTACATCCAAACTAAACCGAGCTCTACTTTAATACCCAGTTTGATTTCTGTTGATTGTCGCTGTCTTTTTCGATAATATTTTTGTTTTTCATTGATGTAAGCAAATTATGAATCTTATTCTTCTTCTGAACCTCTGACAACGAGTCTGGCAACTTGTCCCATAATAATCTATCAATTTCTTTTCTGTTTGCCTTTGTATATTGTTTTAGATACTCAATAATCAATGTCTTATAATACTGATCATCTAATCCTTTGTTTTTAATATAACCTGCTTGATCCTCTATGCTTTTTGCAGCTGATGCAGACAAATATAAGCTTCCAAGTCTGCCCTCTACAAGCTTTAATGCTCGTAACCTATCAGCATCTTTCTTCTCAATCTGAATACCTTTTTGCACTTTATCAAGTAAAAATGCATCTTGCAAATTCAGTTCTGGATGATCATATAAAATATGCATATAATTATCATCCAAAGTCTTGCCATAAACTGTTACATCCACTTGAACACCAGATGAAAAATCATAGTCTGGCATCGGAAAATACTTCGCCTTCTGAATATTGTAAGCTCGTCTAATTCCAAGTGTAGCAGTATCAATCATATGAAAAGCTACCATTGCTTCTGCCAGCAACTGATTACGATAAAACGGTGGATTGTAGCTAACTTCCAAAACATTCTCTATTCTCTGTGGAATAAAATCTCCCGGATTAGTAATCTTAATTTTGTCATCAAATTCGTTTACATAAATTCTACCGCCTAATTGGTAATTTGAATGAGCAATACTGTTATTTAAAAGCTCTCTCATCAACCAACTATCATACTGTTCTGTTTCCATAGGAAATAATGTCATTTGATTTGGCATATACCGATATGTCAGATTTCTTACCTTTGCAAATACCTTATCAACAACATTGATAAACGGAATCTTAAAAATAGCATAATCCTTGTCTGTTCCATCCGCACCATAGAGACGCCACATAATACTTGGAGCGGCTGTGAATAAATAGTCAAAATCAGAATTTCCCAACAAAAGCATTGCAGCATTTGTAACCTTGCCACCTATTAACAGCTTCATCTTCGTCAAAAACTGTTCATCTGACATACCGTCAACTTCTTTAGAAATTGGTTCTTGTGCCATCTTTTCCTTGTACTTTTCACGAGCCAACAGAATCGCACCTTGGTCCAGATTATCGATAGTTGCACCTTCTATAATCTGTTTAGACCAGTCTTTTCTTTCTTGCGACCTGATTGCATCAATCTTATACTGCTTTAGAGGTACAAGACTTTCTCCAGATCTTTCGTAGTAATTTGTCTTCCAATCTGTTGGGATACCTGTTGCTGCAGCAGGTATCTTAAACATCAACACACGCAGTTCTTTTCCATTTACAATTGGCAACAACTCAATAATATCGTAAAATGTCATACCATTAGTTGTGTCTCTTGCAATTTCATATTTGAATTTTTCAAGAATACTTTTATCACCTTTCTTATAAGCAGTTCCTACAACATGTTTAACCTTATCCTTTTCACTTACGCCAAATACAAGCCAGCCATACTGCTGATTTCTAAGATTCGCTTCATTGCTAATTGCCGAAAAGTAACGTCCAATTTTATCTGTATCATAGCCACCTTTTGCCTCTTTGAATTCTACAATTTCATGCTCCCAGCGCTCCATTAAATCCTCTAATATCTCATAGTATTCAACATTATTTATATTTTTATCATAGTCAAAAAATTTCACTTGCTCACCTTCCTTCAAATTTATACTGTCAGCCTGCAAATAGTTTTTATTATATACATCTTATTGCTCCTCTTCTAAAGCCTGCCAGGGTTCCAGTCCCATTTCGTGCCATGCTACTCCATATGGTGCTCCACCAGAAGTATATCCTGCAATATAGAAAAATGTGTCATCCTGACAAGTATTATTTTCTACTGCATGTTTCTTCATAGACTGCCTTTTTGCTCTCCGCTGTTTTCTTTTCATTTTCAAAACAGCTTCCTTGGTTTCCTCTGGGGTTTTCTTTCTCTTTTTCATATTCAGTTTTTCAAGAGTAATACCATTCTGAATATCCCGTAATATACGCTCCTCATAGCCTGCTTCTCGCTTATCTACAATTCTGCAAAATTCTTCATACTCTGTTTTAGGAGCAAGTGCTTGTACTGTTGCATATAGTTTTCTGCAAATACTGCTCTTTTCGAAAGCATTTGGCATTCTATGATTCTCAAGATAAAATCTTATATACATGCTATAAGTTTTATCAGCGATAGCACTCTTCTGTTTTTGCTTTAAATCTTGATAGCTTCTATCTATTCTGCCCATTGAAATATCCTCACGCAACCATAAATAATAGACAGCATTTTATATCACAATACCATTACAATGATCAATCTCATGCTGAATTATCTGTGCCGTCCAGCCGGAATATTTCCCATGCTGCTTTTTAAAGCTCTGGTCAAAGTAATCCACCTCAATCTCCTGATATCTGGTGCAAGGACGAGCACCTTCCAGAGACAGGCATCCTTCCTCTGTCTGAAATGCTTCGGATTTCTTTGTGATTACCGGATTAATCATTGCAAATTGAAATGGTCCTGCTGCCACAACAATAATATTCTTCTTAACACCTATCATGTTTGCAGCCATGCCTACGCAATGGTCAAGATTGGCTCTAAGTGTATCAATCAGATCTGTTACCACCTGCTTATCTGCCTCTGTTGCATCCACCGACTTCTGTGCAAGAAACAATGGATCTTTTACTATTTTCTTTACCATTAGTTCCATCCTTTCCAGATATCCGGCTGATAACCTAATGTCGACTGCTTTCCATTCCTTACTGCCGGAGTTTTAATTACCTGCGGATTCTCAAGCACTTTTTCCAGCTTATCTTCGTCCGTAGTATATTTAATAAGTGCAAGCAAATCCTTGTCTTTGCCATCCCAGTTGATCATATTCTCCAGACCACCATTTACCTGTGCAACAGAGTTAAATTCACCTTTGCTCATTCCTTTTTCTTTCATGTCAATGAACTGATACTTGATGCCACGCTCCTTAAAAAAACGCTCAGCCTTCTTAGTATCATTACATTTCTTAGTGCCAAATATCTGTATATTCATAATCAGTATTCCTTTACTATCTCTTCATCTATTCCATACATAGCCTTAAAACTTTCAAGGTCTGCCGGACTTTTTATCAGCATAACCTCTTCAATCTTACCTGTTTGTATATCCTTAAAACCTGCAACCTGCTCGCCATTACAAATGCTGGCTTTGATTACAGGCTTCTTATTTTCCTTGTCATAAGACTGAACCACACTTTTCTTCTTAAACAGTCCCATCCTGCTCACCTTCTCTCGCCTGTGCCATCAGCACAAGCTTCTCAAATGACTGTGCAAATCGTTCATCATCTTCACTTGTCCGCTTCTTCGGTTTCTTAATATGATTCTTGACTTATTGTTTTCGTCACGATAGACAAAAACAACCTGATTACCTTCTAAATACTGCTGGTATTGTTTTGCACACTTGGTGATGATGGCAATAGCCTGTTTCTTAGTCATAAGCATTAAGTCCCTTATATCTAAATGGTATTTTGGCAAATTTAAAAGGAAGGTTCGTCTGCCGTAGCAGATGACACCTTCCTTTAATGACTGATTTTTCTGTTGTCCGCCAACTGATCGGCACCCGAAGTCCGATAAGCAAACTGGTTTTTCCGTTGCCAGCCAACTGTCCGGCACCCGAAGTCCGGAAAGAATTTCGGATTTTATGTGTCAGTCCACATGATAGGCATATAGCCCATCTACTAACTATAGTATACACAGACGAAGCAAATTATGCAACGAGTTTATAAAGATTTAATCAGAAATTTTCTGAAAGAAGGTGAGAACATTGAAGATAAAAAAAGTGGATGACAAGCCTATGGTCATTCTCACAAAGGAGAAAGCCAAGATTCATTCTCATGAGCCAAAAGGAACGAGGATAAAGGGCAGTAACATCTATACAGTAGAACGTGGTCCTAAGATTGCTGGAGCAAAAGCAGCAGAAACAACGGGTAAGAAATCATACAGGAAGAGTACAGTCCATCAGGCAATCATTATTTTTCAGATAATCACGCATCATTTTTCTCATTGCTGCTTTTTACGGGCTGTCTTTTCTTCTTGCCATAAAAATAACCTCCAAACTGAGTAATTTTATCTTACATCAGTTTGAAGGTTTACACAAACTTTTGGACGCTCCCGCCGGACGTTTCTTTATCTACGGGCTTATTTTACAGCCCCTTTTTTCTATTATTTTATTTCAGTTTATCGTATACTTCATCAGATACCGGTTCGCACCATTCGTTTTTGCAGTTTTCTCCAGGAACTTCCACTGCAATATGGGAAAACCAGCTATCTTTTTTCGCTCCATGCCAATGCTTTACCTCTGCAGGAATAGTGATCACCGTACCCTGTGTCAGGCTGACCGGCTCTTTTCCCTCTTCCTGGTACCATCCCTCACCTGCTGTACAGATCAAAAGCTGTCCGCCACCTTTTGTCGCATGATGAATATGCCAGTTATTGCGGCAACCCGGCTCAAACGTAACATTTGCCATAAATACTGCACAGTTCTTTGGATCTGTCAGTGGATTCAGATAAGAATTACCGATAAAATACTGTGCAAATCCTGTATTCTCCGCTCCTGTTCCAAATACGTTCTGTTTTTCAATTTCTTCTTTACTTGTAGTCTTCATAATAAAATTACTCCTTTCCGTCGACGAATTTTATCACTTGCTTCCCCACCGGAAGTACTTATAAATTCTACAACCTGAAGTGGACTACAAGTCAAGAATTTTTTACTAATTTACAAATTTTACAGCCGTACCATATGCAATAACTTCCGCGGCTCCCTGCATAACTGCAGAAGATGCATAGCGGATATTTACAACCGCATCCGCACCAAGACTTTCTGCTTCTTCCACCATACGTTTAGTGGCAAGGGCTCTTGCCTCATTCATCATTTCATTATATGCCTTTAATTCCCCACCAACTAATGTTTTGAAACTCTGTGTAATATCTTTTCCAATATTCTTGCTCTGGATCGTGCTTCCCTTTACCAGACCGAGCATTTCTAAATTTTTGCCGCTGATATAATCAGTATTTACTAAGATCATCTTCTTCTCCACTCCTTATCTCATTCACACGTTCTACAGTTACCGCAAATGCTACTCCTGCCAATGCCAGCGGAATGATTATCATAAGTATTTTTACTATGACTGCAATATCCGGGATCAGCACAAATGCGGCAGCAATTGCAACGTAATACACGATCAGAATAATCGCAATAATAATCGGAGCTATCATTTTACTGCAATGTTCTTTCTTCATAACTCCAGCCTCCTTTGTGTATTATCTGATTAATACAATAATACATTTAACAGCAGATGTCAACCACAAATCAACGAAAAATATCCCCAGTCCCAGATGATATCCTCAAAGCTGTTTCCCAGATATTCATAAATATCCTCTTCCTCATATCCCATCATGCGGGAAATCACAACGATATACTCACGTAGATTCTCATAAGCAAGAGCTTCCTGTGAAATAGATTTTCCATTCGAAAACTTATTTTCCATGCCAAGCAGCCAGTACAAAAAAACTGCATGCCGGATCGTGGCATATTCCATGGCGATCCACTGCACCTGCACGACCATCTCTTCTATATTGCCCTCCGGTTTTAAACTGTCCGCATATAATTCCATCAAAAGGAATCGGCGCATCAGAGGCTGGTATTTCAAAAAATGTACTTCAAACTCCTGCCATTCTTTTACAACCTCCTCCTTGATTCCCTGTTCCGACAACTGTTCTGCAAGCTGTGCCACTGGCTCTAAGTATTTTTCATACAACCCTTCCCTGCGGTAATTTTCTGCAAGATCAAGGAATAATTCGTTGCGCTCCTCAATGGAATACTGCGGGTTCTGCTCAATGTCATCGATAGTCTTTGAAAGTTCTTCGAGAAATCCGTCCGGATACGATTTTACCGCATCATTTACCGGCTCCTTTTCCACCCGTTCGTATAGATCAAGCAGTACATAAAAAATCTTCATCAGATCATGTTCCGGCGTATGTGCATCATCTTCCATCAGCTTCATCAGAAATGCACGTAAGTTCACAAGCGGAGCAAGTTCCCGGTAGGCAGATGCATCCATTTCCCCGGAAAAAGAAATATGATCTCTTTTCCATAACAGATCAACGACCGCCGGACAGGACGACATCAGGGAATATTCCGTAACATCTTCATTAAATGTATGAAGCTCCCTTGGAAAAATCTGACAAGTCTGTGAAAGTATCTCATCCCCATAGGCAAGGACTAATCTGCACAATTTTTTTTCATTTAAAAACGGACAGTTTTTCTCTTCATTTAACCCTATAACTCTGCTTCCATCCTTTTTTATCACATACTCACTCAGTTGCAACTTTTTTTCCTTTGTGTTCAGATCCTGTCTTTTCTGCACGCAGCTTTCTCTGTTTCCGCCATTGCTGCAATCAGCCACATTCTGCCTGATCAGGCTTTCCTCATACATCCCGTCCGGTATACATGTATGTTTCCACTTTTTAAAAGTGACATCATCCACCCCGATCTTCCACTCCCTGCAGCATGTAAAGCTGCACTGATCTGCAATACAGGTAAACTCCTTATAATAATCTGGCTGCATTTTCCACATCTCCCTTCTTAAAATATAAAATGCCATTTCCAGAAAGTGTTTTATTGTTATGAATCACCTTCTGAAAACGGCATCTGAATTATTATAAAATCTTTGTCGTCCACTTCGAGCAGTCCCACACTGCATTTACCACATCCTGATAGAAATCAGGTTCATGACAAATCAAAAGTACTGCCCCGCGGTATTCGTTTAAAGCACGTTTTAATTCATCTTTTGCATCCACATCCAGATGGTTTGTCGGCTCGTCTAAAAGCAGGATATTAGTCGTGCGGTTCATCAGTTTGCACAAACGTACCTTTGCCTGCTCACCACCGCTTAGCACACGCACCTGACTTTCGATATGCTTTGTCGTCAGTCCGCATTTTGCCAGTGCTGCACGCACTTCATACTGTGAAAATGCCGGAAATTCCTCCCAGATCTCTTCGATACAGGTATTTTTATTTTCACCCTTGATCTCCTGCTCAAAATAGCCGATCTCTAAATTTTCACCCAGTGTAACTTCCCCGGAAAGTGCCGGAACAAGTCCTAAAATACTGCGCAGCAACGTAGTCTTTCCGATACCGTTTGCACCGACCAATGCGATTTTCTGACCACGTTCCATAGAGATATTAAGCGGCTTTGATAACGGCTCATCGTAACCGATAACAAGATCTTTTGTCTCAAAAATATATTTTCCCGGTGTCCGTCCGAGTTTAAAATCAAACTCAGGCTTCGGACGCTCTGCGGCAAGCTCAATCACGTCCATCTTATCCAGTTTTTTCTGGCGTGACATTGCCATATTTCTCGTAGCCACACGTGCTTTGTTGCGCGCCACAAAATCTTTTAATTCACTGATCTCCTGCTGCTGTTTGCGGTATGCAGCCTCAAGCTGTGATTTTTTAACTGCATAGACTTCCTGAAATTTATCGTAGTTTCCTACATAACGGTCAAGTCTCTGATTTTCCATATGATAAATAATATTTACTACATCATTCAAAAACGGAATATCATGTGAGATCAGGATAAATGCGTTTTCATATTCCTGCAGATAGCGCGTCAGCCACGCAATATGCTCTGCATCCAAATAGTTTGTCGGCTCATCTAAAAGAAGGATATCCGGTTTCTCTAAAAGCAGTTTCGCAAGCAGGACTTTCATACGCTGTCCACCACTTAAATCCGAGACATCATGGTCAAGACCTAATTCCAATAATCCAAGTGCCCTCGCAACTTCTTCCACTTTGCTGTCAATGACATAAAAATCATGCATCGTCAGCATATCCTGGATCACACCAAGTTCCTCCATCATCGCATCCATCTGATCCGGATTGGCACTGCCTAACTGATCGCAGATCTCATTCATACGTTCTTCCTGTTCGAACAGCCATGCAAATGCTGACTTTAAAACACTCTCGATCGTCATTCCCTTCTGCAGCGTGGAATTCTGATCCAGATAACCGGTGCGCACATTTTTTGCCCACTCAACCTTTCCCTCATCCGGCATCAGCTTTCCGGTAACAATATTCATAAATGTGGACTTTCCCTCGCCATTGGCTCCGACCAATCCGATATGTTCCCCCGCAAGCAGACGGAACGAAACATCCTCAAAAATGGCACGGTCTCCAAAGCCATGGGTCAGATGTTCAACATTTAATATACTCATATTTTTCTCCATTTCTATTGTTATAATAATGATGTCAAGGTTCAGAAAACGTCTTTACCACTTACTGTATGTTTACATTCAGCATCTCTTCTGTCTTATGGTATACATGACGGTATGCCGGGAACAAAAATGCATCTGCAAAAATCCATGCGACAGGGCTTGCAAAACATGCTGCCGGGAATCCGAACATCGGCACTAATGCAAATCCGACAAGTGTTCTTGCCACCATCTCGCATACACCTGCAAGGATCGCAAATTTACTGTATCCCATTCCCTGTATCAGGAAACGGACGATATTAACAAATGCGAGTGGAATATAAAATGCGCTGTTGATAAATAAAAACAGGTATACATTCTCAATGACTTCCACCTCAGCACGTTCCACGAAGAACAGCGCAAGATTCCTTCCGGTCAGTGCGAGCACGCCAAATGCAATGACCGCATACCCGATTCCAAGCATGGAACACGCCTTTAATCCCTTTGAGATACGATCCATTTTCTTTGCACCGACATTCTGTCCGCCATAAGTCGCCATCGTTGATCCCATTGCATCAAACGGACAGCAGAAAAACATACCGATCTTGCTTCCTGCAGTCATGGATGCAACCGCATTAGATCCGAGGGTATTTACCGCACTCTGTAAAATAACACTTCCGATTGCCGTAATCGAATACTGCAGTCCCATCGGCACGCCCATACCACAGAGTGTTTTCATATAAGAACTGTTCCATCTGCGTTCATCCGCATCCGGATGCAGTATCTCAAACTTCTTCCAGCTATAGATCATGCATCCGATTCCTGATACTGCCTGTGAGATCACTGTTGCAAGCGATGCACCTGCCACACCCAGATGAAGATTTATGATAAAAACAAGGTCCAGTACAATATTCATCACAGATGAGATCACCAAAAACACAACCGGCGTCTTACTGTCTCCCATGGAACGGATGATCGCTGAAATAAGGTTGTACAGATACGTTGCCGGTATTCCCGCAAAAATGATCACAATGTACAGGTATGCCCCATCGATAATGTTGTCCGGTGTACGCATCAACTCTAAGATAGGACGGCAGAATACTACCGTAACTATCGTCATAACAACTGCAAAAACTGCAGATAAATAAACAGCATTGACCATAAATGCACGTAATCCTTTGTAATCACCGGCACCAAATTTATGTGCCAGGGGAATCGCAAAACCATTGCAGACACCCATGCAGAATCCGATAATCAAAAAGTTTAATGATCCGGTAGAACCTACTGCTGCAAGCGCATCCACACCAAGAAATCTTCCGACGATCAGTGTATCTACCAGATTATAAAACTGCTGAAACAGATATCCAAACAAAAGTGGAATGGAGAAACCTAAAATCAGCTTCATCGGAGAACCATTCGTCATATCTTTTGTCATATTTCATCCTCTTTTCCCTTATATTTCCCCACAATGTTTTTCAAAAATCTCAAAGAAACTGTCTGTCTGTATACCATCTGTGGTATCTAATGTGAGCGCATCCCACATATCTTTATTGATACTGGAATCTAAACCTGCCACAAACTGGTTATAAACATCATCAAATGCCTCTTTTTCTCTTTTTTCCACGATATTCGACTTGTTTGCTTCTGTCAGTTCTTCGTTGTATTTATTCAGACATTTGATAAAGTAAAAACCTTTGTCTGTTGCAATCTTAGACGAAGTCTGACCGTTATCGAGATTAAATGCAACCTCTTCCACCTCTTTTGGAAGCTCATCCCGCGCAACCGTGGTCTGTATGGAAGACAGTTCATTATAATTATTTGCCACAGATGCAAAATCATCCCCACGCTCTAACTTTGCAGCTACATCATTTGCCTTTGTACTGTCCGCAACAAAGATCTGCATGATCTCGATCACACGCGCCTCGTCATCACTTACTTCCTCATTCACACTATTCGTCAGTGAATTGTAGAGTTTTTGGGCTAATGCGTAATGCTGGTAATATTCGCTGATATCACTCTCTGTCACATCAAGGTAAGTGCCTTCCTCCTGGGATAATGATGCATAATACTCTGCTGCAGCCTCTGATATTGCTGAAAGCTCATCCTCCGAAAGTGCAACTTCCCTTGACTGTGCAAGCAGATCCATACTGACCACCTGCGTAAGTTCTTCCATTGTAATCGCTTTTATATACTTTACGAGGGAATCATCCCCAAAATCATGTTTCCAGAGATCCACCCCATACGCTGTTCCGTAGATATTCTGGTAATTGGTCATATACACCCTTGCCTCTTTTAAACTGCAGACAGTTCCTTCGATCCTGAATACCTGACGGTCATTTAATATATTTGAAACCACAATATTTTTATTGCCAATGCGGCATCCGCTCAATAACAGTGACACACCGCACAGTACAGCCGCAACCCTTGTAAATTTTCTCTTCATCCTGTTTACCCGATTTTATGAAATTCTTACTGTTCCATTAATTTTAAGATACTTCTTGCAACGGAAATTCCGTTTGCGGATGCCTGCTGCAATCCTCTTGTCACAGATGCACCGTCGCCGATCGCACGCAGTCCTTTCACGCTTGTCTCAAAATCAGAGTTGACCACTACCTTATTGGAATAAAATTTCACTTCCACACCGTAAAGCAGTGTCTCATCACTTGCAATACCCGGGGTTACCTTATCAAGAGCCATTAACATTTCCTCAATATCGACCATGATACGATGTGGGAATACTAAAGAAAGATCGCCCGGTACCGCATCTTTTAAAGTTGGGATCAGGTTATTCCTGCAGAGACGTTCCTCTGTTGTTCTTCTTCCTCTCTTGAAATCGCCAAACGTCTGCACTAAGATTTTTCCATCACAGAGCATATTAGAAAGCTGTGCGATCTGTTTTCCATATTCAATCGGTGTCTTAAACGGTTTGGTAAAGTTTTTGGAAACGAGAATCGCAAAGTTGGTATTGTTTGTCTTTAAATCCTTGGACTTATATGCATGACCATTTACCACAGCAAGCCCGTTATCGTAATACTCTGTTGCAACCTCGCCGGATGGATTGGTACAGAATGTACGTACTTTATCATCAAATGTCGGGGTATGGTAAACCAGTTTTGCCTCATAGAGGTTCTGGTTTAAAAACTCCATGACCTCATCACGAACCTCAACACGCACACCAATATCTACCGTACCTACCTTTGTTTCAATACCATGCTGTTCGCAGATATGTGAAAACCAGTCTGCTCCTTCACGTCCAACCGCGGAAATAACCTCTGAAGCTGCATATTCTTCATCTTTTTCAGTAATGATTCCTTTGACCTTATTATCCTCAATGATAATATCCTTGACCATGGTATTAAATTCCATCTCAACACCCTGCTCTAACAGATGCTCCTGCAGTCTGGAATAAATCTTGTATCCCTCTTCTGTTCCAAGATGGCGGATCGGACATTCGATGAGTTTTAAGTTTGCGTTGATCGCTTTTCTGCGGATCTCACGGATCTCTTTTTCTTTGTCCACGCCGTAAACTTTTGTATCTGCACCGAATTTTAAATAAATATCATCGGATTCTTTTAATAATTCTACCGTTTTATCATAACCTAAAATTTCCGGCAGATTTCCGCCTACATCCGGAGAAAGTGACAGTTTACCGTCAGAAAATGCACCGGCACCGGCAAATCCGGTCGTTATGGAACAAGGCTTACAGCCAACGCAGACTTTCGTCTTACGCTTCGGACATTCTCTTCTTTCGATCGGTCTGCCTTTCTCGATCATTAAAATTTTAAGATCCTTTTCTGCATGGATCAGTTCATATGCGCAAAAGATACCGGATGGTCCGGCTCCTATGATAATTACATCGTATTGTTTCATTATTTTTCCTCTCTTACTTTCTTTCCGTTGTTGGTCTTCTGTACTCTTGCATTTAACACCACTGTTCACGTATACTGCGTGGTCAACAGTGATTTTTCCCTTACGCTTCCACGATCAGGTATCTGCCATCCGGAATTGAAAACACTTCCTCAGCCTCTGCTAAATCTTCATTGCTCATTCCTGCAATGTCAGCGCCCTCATCTTCAAAATAAGCACGGACTTCTTTGATATTTTTACAGACAACTGCCATGCAGTCCTCTAAAAACTCTTCTGCTTCTTCCGGCGTTTCTGCAACTTTTTCTTTCAAAAGCTGTAACTGATTTTCCAAAAAATACTGTACTACCACTTCATCGTACATAATGATCCTCCATTTTCATGTGTAAAATTTTTCACTGCCGGCTTACCATGTATATGGGTCAATTCCAAGCCGGTCAAGTTCTCTGTAGATTGCTGCGACCGGAAGTCCTACCACATTATTATAGTCGCCGTCGATTTTGTCAATATAAATTGCAAATTTTCCCTGGATTCCGTATGCTCCAGCCTTATCCGACGGCTCTCCTGTCGCAATATAACGCAAAATTTCACTTTTCTTTAACTCTCTGACAAAAACGTCAGTCTTTTCGTAAAAAATATGTTCCCCTGCCCTGCCTGACTGATCAATAAATACAAAAGCAACGCCGGTATATACCGAATGACTCTTTCCTGACAATAAAGAAAGCATGCGGTATGCATCTTCGTCATCTTTTGGTTTTCCTAAAATTTCACTGCCCGCGGCAACAATGGTATCTGCACCGATGACTAAAGTATCCTGCGGCGTCATTAAATTCTGGTGCTCATTACCATACGTTTTCAACATGGATGCAACTTCTCTTGCCTTTCCGGCTGCAAGTTCCATGACAACATCTTTCGGTTCTTTCTTTGTAATGATCTCTTCTCCCTTTGCCGGACAGATCTCGAAGTTAAGGCCGATCTGTTCTAAAAGTTCACGGCGTCTCGGTGACGCGGACGCTAAAATGATCTGTGACACGTTTTTTCTTCCTCGTCTTTCTATAAGTATCTTTTCTGCTTCCCTGACTTTATGCAGAATTTAATTTTCACACCGGGATCACTTTTCCAAGCCGGAAAGAATACAAAAGTCTTTCCTTTACTTTAAGTGGATTCCCCTGATCATCCGTTTCATTTTCATACACGCGGTTTAATGCTTCTCCATACAGTTTTAGCTGTGCCGCATAGCGTTCTGACAGTTCTTTTTCTGTATCTACACGGTCTGTTTTATAATCCAATAGGACAATACCATCTTTTTCGATCCAGAATACATCAATGATTCCCTGGATCAATGTCAGTTCTTCTGATACTTTTTCCAGAACTGTTGTATGTTCTGCAAAACCAAAAGCCTCTAACTGATCATCTGAAAATCCCATGACAAATGGTTTCTCACGATACAGTTTTCCACTTTTTTCCGCTTCACCCATCCGCTTTCCAACACCTGAATTTACAAAGTATTCCACCTGTGGAATACGGATAAGTTCTTTCATTTCCGGTGTGATCTGCTCATTCTCCAACATACCTGCAACCTGTTCTTTCGCAGACATGCCGGAAGAAAACTGATAACACTCCATAATGCGGTGCATTGCCGTACCGCGCAGTGCTCCAAGATTGACCTCCTCGCTTTCCTGCTCTATTTTTCTTGCAAATGCAGGCACATATGGCACAACCTCTTCTGATTTAAAAACAGGGACGGACTCTTCTTCTTTTTCAAATGCCTCCCGCATGGCGCGGTGCTTTAACTCTGACACGGAATATTTATTTTTCCTGAGTACATCATTTTCATATGCATAATGTCTGTGAAAACGCTCCGAAAACTGCTGCACCTTTTTTTCATCAGCCTGCGCAGCCTTTTCCATACAGGCAGACCGGTTCCAGTCATCTTTGATCTGCATTTTCAATTCTTCCTGCACCAGTTCTGCCGCCGCGATCAGGCGTATCTGATATTTATCCTTATAAGATGCAACTGCGGGTAAGATCCAGTCTAAATAACCTGCCGCACTCTCACGCCCCAGATAGGATAAAAGCTCCTCCGGAAACGCTTTTGCATAAGCGATTGTCTCTTCTGCTTTTTTGAGGCTTCCGGTTATGATCAGTTTTTCTTTCGCCCTTGTAAGTGCCACATAAAGAACACGCAGCTCCTCACCTAAGTTTTCCATATCAATCTGCTTTGCGATCGCACGCTTTGCGATCGTCACGGATTTTACACGTTTTTTTCCATCCATATAGTCTAAACCGATACCAAGTTCCGGGTGTAAGACCAGACGGCTTCTCGTATCCTGCCGGTTAAAATTTTTCCCCATTCCGGCAACAAATACGACCGGAAATTCGAGTCCTTTGCTTTTATGGATACTCATAATGCGCACCACGTTTTCATTTTCTCCGATCAGATCCGCCTCACCGAAATCCACATCATATTTCTGCAGTTCATCAATATAGCGCACAAAATGAAACAGCCCCTTGTAACTGGTATTTTCATAAGCGATCGCCTTTTCCACAAGCATCAGAAGATTGGCACGGCGCCTGTCTCCGGCAGGCATGGCAGTGGCATAATCCCCATACCCTGTCTCTTTTAGCAGCAATTCAATTAATTCATGAATCGGTGTATCCGGCACAAGCCGGCGCAGTTTTTCGTAAGTAGTATAAAACCGGTACAGCTTTTCCTCCGAAGCATCCCGGTTCTGCCCCGGCTGCTCCTCTTCTTCCTGTTTTAAACGCTCACATTCTTCCAAAACACATTCATAAAACCGTACTTCATTGTCTTTCAAACGCAGTTTTGCAAGTTCTTCATCCGAAAGTCCCCCGATCGGTGAACGAAGCACTGCCGTAAGTGGAATATCCTGTCTCGGATTATCTAAAATACGCAGCATGGAAAGTACTGTCTGCACCTCCACAGTGCTGAAATATCCTGTTGAGGAAACCGTATGCGCCGGAATACCCGCATCATTTAACACAGCCGCAAAACGGTCTGCATACCCGCTTAAGCTGCGCAGCAGAATGACCATATCCGAATACTGCACCGGGCGCAGTTCTCCGGTCGCTTTATCGGTCACAAGCTGCGTTTCCATAAGCTCTTTGATCCGCTTTGCGATCATCCTTGCTTCTAACAGCTTCTTATCATCTGCTGCCGAATCCTCTAACAGTTCATCATCCCCGTCTGCCAGTAAGATCTCTGGCGTAAACATATCCGGTTCTTCTTTATAAGAAGCTCCCGGATAAAGAGCTGCATCCGCATCATATTCCACATTTCCAAGATCACGCTTCATGATACGGTAAAAAATATCATTGGAAAATTCAAGTACCTCGTTTCTGCTCCGGAAATTTTTATGCAGGTCAATGCGCTGCATCTTTGCATCCGAAAGACTGTAAGTATCATATTTTCCCATAAAAAGTTCCGGTCTTGCCAGACGGAAACGATAGATACTCTGCTTGACATCCCCGACCATAAAAAGGTTGTACTCGCCACGTTCTTCCCTAGAAATTGCCCGCAGGATCGTCTCCTGCACCTCATTGCTGTCCTGATACTCGTCAATCATGATCTCTTTGAAATTATCCCGGAACTCCTCCGCGGTCTTTTTGATCTTTCCGGTCTCTTCATCCACAAATATGTTTAGCGCAAAATGCTCTAAATCATGGAAATCCACCAGATTTTTACGTCGTTTTTCCGCTGTAAATGCCTCATCAAATTCCAATGTCAGACGGACTAATTCAGCCGCCATCGGTGCTGTTTTTTTCATCTGCTCCGCCATGATCTCCGGTGATGTAAAGAAATACTGGCGGTTTATTTTTTTGACCGCATCTTTTCCCATATCACGAAGTTTTTTGACAAGTTCTAATTTTTCTTCATTCCCTTCAAATCCACGGGAAGATGCTAACCTGTCATAAGATAAATTGCAGTAGTTCTGATAAAATGCTGCAAAACTCTCACTCTCTGCAATCTCCTGATATTTTTTCAGGTCACTCTCTAATGCTTTCGCATACATATCAGGTCCGTCATCATCCTGTGTCAGTTCATAACCACGCTTTGCAAGTGCGACAAGATCATTTGTTACCAGTTTTAAATTCTGAAGAAAAGACTGCATAAAGGATGCACTTTCCAAAGATGCCGCATCCTCTGTATCATACCCTTCTGCCGCCGCAAGGAGCCATTTTTTCGGCCACGGATAGCTTCTCGAAAACTCATAAAGCTGTAAGATCATGCCGGAGAGTGCCGCATCATTTCTACCGGACGCATATCCATCCACAAATGCTAAAAATTCCGGTGTGCTCTCCTCATAATTTTTCAATAAAACTTTTGCGAGTACATCCTCTTTTAACAGCTTTAACTCACCTTCATCCCCGATCCTGAAATTCGGTTCAAGATCGATCTCATGAAAATGATTGCGGATCACATACAGACAAAAGCTGTCAATCGTGGTGATCTGGGCATTGTGCAAAAGAGAAAGCTGACGCTGCAGATGCTCATCATCCGGCTGATCTTTTAAGGCATTTTCCAGTGCATTTCCGATTCGCTCGCGCATCTCCGCAGCTGCCGCATTGGTAAATGTCACGATCAAAAGGCGGTCAATATCTACCGGACGCTCTTTGTCTGTAATGATCTTTATGATCCTTTCCACAAGCACTGCTGTCTTGCCTGAGCCTGCTGCCGCGGAAACTAATATATTTCTGTCTCTCAGTTCAATGACCTTTTTCTGGTCATCCGTCCATGTCATTCCCATGTTAATCTTCTACCTCTTCCCGGATATGTGCAAGGATCTCCTCACTGCTGTCAAACTTTTCAAACTGCTGATAGGAAAATCCCGGCATCCGCACATCAAATCCACAGATCGTGTGGTATGGACAATAATCACATCCGCTTCTGTCACCTAACAGATATGGCTTTACTGACACATTTCCTGCAAAGATTTCTTTTCCTACATGCTCGATCTTCTTGCGCACATAATCAGACATCAGTCCAAATTCATAGGCGCTCGCCGTCTTAGAAGCTGCCTTTAAGGAACCATCTGCCTTTAATGCCACCGGGATCACTGACGATGTGCCTGTAAAATCCGTATCCATCGCGCCGTAAATTTCCGGGTCTTCATTGACCAGACCGCCTACTTTCAACTGTTCTAAGATACTCCGCCTGATCTCCTCTTCAGACTCCCCTCCATCTGAATCCACCATTGGATCTGTAATGTGATAGTAAAAAATTCCAGCCGGTTCTGTGTCTTTCCCCTTATATATTTTCTTAGTGAGCTCTAATGCCACGTTCATATAGACGACGAGCTGTAGCTGCAGTCCATAATAAAAATTCAACAGTGAAAAACTTGTATTGCCGGATTTATAATCAATGATCTTTACATAAACTTTGTCATCCGTCTCATAAGTATCAATACGGTCGATCCTGCCGCGCAGACGCATTTTCTCATCCTCACCTAATTGAAACTGCACCGCATCTAACCGTTCGGCGCGTGAAAATGATACTTCAAACCCGCTCGGCACAAATTTCCCTTTCCGTACCTGTAACATCAATGCCCATATCGTCCGTTTTGCCGTCGTCTCCATCCGTTTTAACAGATAGCTGTTTCTTGCATCCTCAAACACATCCCCGATCCCGCTTCCTGCGATCGCATCTTCCATACTCTGGGAAAGCAGGGCATCCTGTGCTTCTTGTGGAATATCAAACCACGTATATTCGGACATCTCGATCCCTTTTGCAAAACGCTCTAACACATCATGATAAATATTTCCCATGTCCACGCTTGCAAACTGCTGCAGTTCACGTTCTCTTAATCTAAGACCATAGCTTAGATAATGTGCAAATGCACAGGCTGCAAACTGCTCAAGTCTTGTCACGCTGTTATCTAACGTATTTCCATACAGAGCCTTCGTGACAGCCTTGCTGATCGCATCATCCTGATGCACACCAAACGCTGCATCAAAAAGCTGCAATGCCTTCTCCCTGTCTCCCTCATCCGATAAATACCACGCCAGAAGTGCCGTCCATGCTTCTTCATCTTCCACCGGCTTGTTTAATCCTTCCATCAGAAACGGCAGGGCACTCTCTGCAGTCAGAACGCCCTCTAACGTCTCCTCCTCGGATGGTTCTTCCACCACAAGCTGAGGGAATAATTTTAAGAGTGTTCCGATCAGATAAGAACGGCGCAGTGCTTTTCCATCCGAATTAACACGGCAGAATGTCACATAAAGCCGTTCGGACGGTTTTGTCATGTTTAAGTACAGGTAAAACTTCTGGATAAATACTTTTTCCCTTGCCCCCGGTGCCAGTTCCAGATGATATTCTGCCATCTTCTCACGCTCAAACTGTGAGATAATACCACCCTGATTTCCTGCTTTCGGAACAACTCCGTCATTGACACCGACAAAAAATAAAATCTTTATATGATTTAATCTTGTCCGCTCAATGTCTCCGACCGTTACAGTATCATTTCCCGGCGGGATAATACCAACCTTTGCCGCCTCAAATCCGGCATCTAAGATATCACTGTATTCCCGGATCGTCATCGTCTCATCGCCCAGCAGGGATGTCACTTTATCAAGCAGATCCATCACGATCTTATAGATCTGGTCGTATTCTTTTGCCCTCGCCTGATTCCCATTTTTCTCAAAAAACTCTCCGCGTTCTTTTAGGAGCTGCTCCATGTCAAGACGCCGGATCAGGCTGTATAATTCAAATGTCTGTGTACTGACGGTGTTTTCCTTTCCCCGAAAATCCATAAGAAGCGGTTTAAAGTTCTCATAAACCGCCTCGCGGATCTCATTTAACCGCTCCATATCTTCTAATGTTCCATCCGGCATCACAAATGTCCATGGCTTGCTCCAGCGGGATGCCCCACGGATTCCGCGCGCAAGCACATAGTTTTCCAGACGGTCGATCTCCTGTTCCGTAAGTCTGTGAATTGTCTGCTCTTTACATTGTGCAGACTTTTCACCGGTTTCTCCATCCAATTCCAGTTCCATGGTTGACAGTTTCCCCTGTGGTATTATTTTTTCAGCAAGACCGCATCTTAAAAACCGGAAAACGCTTTCATACGAAAAATCATATTCGATCATCTCTAAAATTGCACGGATGCACTCAATAAACGGATGAAACAGGATATTTTTTGTCTGATCGATAAAGTATGGAATATGGTACTGTTCAAAGATTTCCGGCACATAATTGCCATATTGCTGCACATCTCCTGTGACCACCGCAATATCACGGTAACGGTACCCCTGCTCCCTTGTCAGGCGCACGATCTCGCAGGCGGCAAATTTTAATTCTTCCCTTGGATTCTTCAGGGATGTGATACGGATATCCGGTGTCTCTTCCAACTGGCTGTCTGTTAATTTTTCATGGTTTTCATTGCTTCTCATTGCTTTTTCCGACACTTTATATCTGTAACTTCCTGCTCCCGGACGGAATAGATTCTGCTCCATGAAATAAAGATCCGGTGCACCGGCATAACGTCTCTTTTCTCCAGTTGGAAGCACGATCGGCTCCTCGACCGGAACTTTACATAATTCTGCCACTTTAAGCAGGGATGCCACCGTTTTTTTACTCATGGCAAAAAGTTCATGCACACCTCTGCACTGATAAAAATCTTCCCTGACATCCATTGTGACAGAGACACTGACCTTCTTTGCCAGTACGAACAGTTTTTCCATCAGACGGTTCTGGATCGGCGTAAAACCCGTAAACTCGTCTAATACGATCACACTGCCGCAAAGCAGCTTAGACTCTTCTGCCACATCATAGAGAAGCTCTAACACTTCCTCTGCTGTGATATATCTGCCTTTCAAATACTCCGTAAATCCCTGATACATGGTAAGGACATCCTGCATTTTTAAGCGCAGTCCCTCTCCAAGCGGCTCTTTTTCCAGAAATTCTGCTAACGCATCCGGGCGTATATTATACTGCATCAGTTCTGAGATCAGGGATTTTACCTCACCGACATATCCCATCTTATTCATATTTGCACCAAGCACGTTAAGTTCTGCTTTTTTCTGTTCTGCTACCTTGCGCAGGACGAGATTTTTGCCAGTCTCTTCCAGCACGACCACATTTTGTTTTCCAAGGTCGTCAAATACGCGGTATGCCAGTCTCGCAAAGCTGAGCACATCCACGTTCATGATTGCATGCTGTTTTTGCCTCTCGACCAGTTCCCGCTGTGTCTGCATGGTAAACTGCTCCGGCACAATGATTAAAAACTGCTGCTCTTTATTTTCTTTCGCCTGTTTCAGCACGGAATCATACAGAAAATCCGATTTTCCGCTGCCCGAATTGCCAAATATAAATTGTAGGGACATCTGTTTTCTCCTGAAAATTCAATCTTAAAATATTGTATCACACATTATTTCTTTTGAAAAATGTTATCCTGCGGGTTGGAGTCAAATAGTGCATTTAAACTTCTTGATTGACAAATTGCACAAAGCCGTGCCTGTTTTGTTCCGTTGTCCGAAAAGCAGTCTCGACTTTGTGCAATTTGTCAGCCGTTATGTTGTGAATACACTATTCGACTCAAACATCGTAAGGATTCGGGTGTCAAAAGGTGGTTTTCAAATTTTTCACACCCGAATCCTGTAATAAAAGAAATGCCGTCAAAAACATCAGCAATTACCACAGGCATTCCGATATCTGCGACCAGATAATATACCATAAACGGCACCAGTATGTCATTGAGACCATTCCCGCAATCATTGCCCTCTTTTTCTTCTCTCTTTCCATTTCCTGCCCCTTTCTGCTCTGTCATTCTATTTTGAATGTTAGTCTATTCTAACTCTTTTGTCAATTCAGGAAATTTCCACTGTCATATCATGTATCAGAGAGAATTTGCACCTGCCAGGTTAATTGCCCTTTGCCGGACGCACAACTGAAAGTTATGAAGCAGTCCAATGATATGCAATTCTTGGTGTTCCATTTTTAACATATATAATACCGCATTTCATAAAACCATTCTTTTCCATCAGCTTTTGCATGATTTGATTATCCGCATGGGTATCTGCCCTGATATTTTGAGAAATATTTTTACAATAATTTAAAACACACTGAAACAAACCATGCACCTGACCATCCCCAGCAAGTCTGTGAATAGTAAGATAAGGCTCTTCATTCAGCCAATTCCCATTCTCAATATGCTTATAAGCAGGTTCTGCACCTTTAAACAATGCAAATACCCCATGTCTCCCATCTTTGTCATATATTACCCTGCATACATTCTGACAAATATCAGATTTTATTAGCTCTGCATCCGGATAAAAATGCCCTCATTGTGCAGGATTTCCGGACTTTATCATATAATCCTGTGCATATTTATAAATTTTCATAATCTGTTCAAAATCTGCCATATCAGCATTTTTCACATTCAGCATATATTTTATTCACCTCCGCAACCGCCGATTTACGAGTTTCATGATTCTTTGTCTGTTATATCGCTGAATCATTACAAACAACATATCAAACAATGCTGTCAAAATGCAAACGGAAAATTGACCTCCTCTCCTGCAGAAAAAACAGCCTCTCCTGATGTCTCTGTAACCTTAAAACTTGCGCCATCCCATCCGTTGATTTTGATGGTTCCTTTTACACTTCCGTCATCTGATGTGAAAGCCAGCTCCCCGTTTCCATTGTCAACAAATGTTCCTTTTGTTTCTCCCTCTCTGTAAATGGAGATAAGCGCTTCATCCTCTCCTTCCAGCCCCTGTCTGGTGATCAGGGAACTGTATACGCTGCCAGTCCCCTGATTGTCCACAAACAGACCGTACTTTGCTGATTTTTCCGGCATAACAAAGGATTCCCCCTTTATCTTTGCCAGCTCATTTGCAATAACATAAGCCCTGTTCTTCGTGATCTCCTCCAGATAAGAATTCTGAAGAAGCGGATACATACTGCCGTTTTCTTCGTAAGATCCAATGTGAAGCAAGGTCACTTCTTCCTTCATAGCGATCCAGTTTCTCTGTTCTGCAAGGATCTTCTCCTTTGTCTGCGGATCTGCCAGATCACTGAATCTGCTCCAAAGGTTATTTAATTCCGTATCCCATATGTCGAAAAACCATCTGGATGACAGATTCATTTCTGTCTGTGTCTGGGCTGCCTGCGCCAGCGGCGTATATTTCTTTACGATGTTCTCAATATTCTCCAATTCGTCCTGCAGTGATGCGGAACCTGATACCACATTGTCAACATCCGCTTTGATGTCCTCCGAATAGTCATAAGTAAAATCCGTTTCTTCATTTAATACGACGTCATTGTATTCTGTACTTTCTGTATTTTCTGTGCTTTCTGTGTCTTCTGTGCTTTCTGTGTCTTCTGTGCTTTCTGTGTCTTCTGTGTTTTCAAAACTGACCGAATCTTCCACCTGGGAAGATTCGCTTTCTATTCCTGTATTATTATTTTTTACTCCTTCTTTGCCACATCCGGCACAAAGTCCGGTCATTAATATTAATATCATGCTGTAAATTCTTTTTTTCATGTGTTTATACTCTCTACTTTCTGATTCATTGGGTGTTCTTTCCAGTTTTCTCTATCAGCAATTATAAATGAACATGAGAAAAAATACCAGCGGCCCCGTGAAACTTTGCATAAATAAAAAAGCAATACCTGAATTTAAAATAAACTCAAATACTGCTCATGAAACATCTAATATTGTATCTTTTTAGCCGAGGTATAACATTTCTCTCTATATTTAACCAAACTTGAAGTTACACTGCCATTTCCCATAATAATGATGAAACAAAAGGTTGAAACAAGAACATAATAACTACGACAGAACTGCATATTACATAAAAGTCATTCATTTTTGAATTTAGCAATACTCTTTTTTTTAACTACCTGTTATCCAGCGTGCAATAAAATATCTGATTATAGTCCCAACCGTATTTGTAATAATATCGTTTATATCTGTGGTTTTAAAGGTAATAATGTGATGTATTAAGAACAGATGAAGATTTGTTTAAATCTTACCGAACGGACAGCGTCAAATAACTTCCCATCTGACTGATCACTTTCAAATATCAGAATAATTTATCTCATTTTCCATATTAAAATTCCAAACTATCCACATTTAACAGAAAATACTTCATACCCATAATTACAAAGTGCTTAACTTTACATTTCCATTTCTTCTATCTCTTTTAACATAAATTCTTCGAGTTTCTTCTTGTCAGGCAAATGTAACATATACGTTGAAACAAATAACTGGTTATCCATTCCAGATAAGGCATATTCTACCATCTGAGAACCTTTATCTGTACAAAGCAGTATTCCTACTGGAGGATTATCTCCCTCTATCATCTCATTTTTCTTATAATATCCTACATAAGCATTAAGCTGCCCTCTATTTTCTCACTCCGGTTCCTGTAACAGCCGGTGCAGCAGATGCTCCCTGTTATTGATAAACATTTCCGTCACGATATAGCTGTCCGTCTCCTCATATTCACAGTGTCTTATTTTCCCGCTGTCAAACTGATAGATCTCCGTATCTGGAGTTCCAAGCAGGATCGGCGAATGTGTCACAATGATAAACTGTGCCCCCGCTTTCGCACACCGGTAAATATCCATGAGCAGTGTCAGCTGCCTTTGTGGTGACAGTGCCGCCTCCGGTTCATCAAAAATATAAATACCATCCGGTCTCATATATTTTTGTGCGATCGCTAAAAAACTCTCCCCATGGGATTTTTCATGATATCTTTCAGATGGATGCGCAATATCTGCATATTCTGTCTCTTTGGTCGCCACATTGTAAAAACTTTCTGCCCTCAGAAAATATCCCGACTTTGGTCTGCGGATGCTCTTTATGACTCTTACCGCATTGCATAATTCTGAATGGGAATCATATGTAGAAAAGACATAATTCTTTGTTCCGCCTTCGGGATTAAACCCATACGCAACGGCGATTGCTTCTAACAATGTCGACTTTCCGCTGCCATTTTCCCCTCTTTCGTATATATGGATTATACCCCATTTTCACCTGAAACCACCAGCACATCTTTGCCCTGAAATGCAAATCCGAGTTTATAGATTTGTCCCCGTCCGATGCCTGCCGCGATCAGATCCGCCTCATAATTTTTCTCTTCGATCTGCTTTAATGCATTCGCGGCTGTCTGCTCTAAACTCCGTTCTTTTTTCGCATCAAACACTTTGAACTCCATGATAAATGCATCCTTATTTCTCTCTAACGGATACATTGCGATATCATACCTCCCCTGTCCGCTTTCCCTGTTTGATACGATCCGGTATTGATCTCGCAGAGATACGATGAGTCCTAACACCAGTCCACGATAAAAATTTTCCGGTGTACGCTCCGGGGGACATTTTCCAACATCAAAATAACTCATGGAAGTGTATGCAATATCCAGCAAAATATCATTCAGATCTTCCATGCGGTGTGAGAGCAGTGCTTTTGTAAAATCATTATAAACGGCATTTCCATTTTCAAACATCGCAAGGATTTCATAGCGGAACATTCCCATCACTTCCCGGTTTGTGACCGACATATCGCACCATGTGCTCTCTCCCTGCTTTCCAACATTTTCCGCTTTAATATAGCCATCTGCCAGAAAAAGTGACCAAAAACTGTTCTCGTCACCGTCAAGATATTGAAACGTGATATTTTCATTGATCTCTTTATGAATGATTTCCCCTGCCATAAGCTGTTCAATCTCATGTTTGCTACGCACAGGATGTCTGCGGATGATCTCCCCGATCAGTTTGTTACTGCTGGTATTGATCCAGTAGGACTGCAATTCCCCG
Organism: Roseburia sp. AM23-20; assembly: GCF_003470905.1. Lineage (NCBI taxonomy): Bacteria > Bacillati > Bacillota > Clostridia > Lachnospirales > Lachnospiraceae > Roseburia > Roseburia sp. AM23-20. Next base: position 23,253 of record NZ_QRHS01000024.1, on the reverse strand, counting down.
GACCTCATATAATTACAGATGGACCACGGATTATACATATCTTTTTGTTTTCCAAAAATAAATCCATCATACATTTCTTTCACATCATGCATCGTATCCATGTTCTGGCACTTTAATGCATCCATTACTTCCTGTTCCGTAAAACCGAAGCAATCACTGTAAGCCTCGCAGGTAACCGTATCCGTTTCAAGGTTATTCAGATCCGAAAACAGCGAATTTTTTGAAACCTTCGTCACTCCGGTAATCAAAGCCCTCGCATAGTAAGGATTTTCCTTAAATGTACTGTGAAATAACTGACGACAGGTACCGATCATCTCACTCCAGTACCCATCCGTATATGCTTCAAGCAGAGGTGTATCATATTCATCCCCTAAAATGACCGGCAGGATCTGGTAGTGCAGATAGACGAGACGGCACAGCCTCTGTATTGCAATTTCAATCCTTCCGGTATCTCCCGCACGGAACAGTTCTCTCAGACTCTTATATTCCTTTAGATCCTCCGCTTCCAGTCTGGTGCTTTTCAGCAGATATCTGTGTGCTTCATACATATTATAAAAACTGTCTGCAATTCCTTTTACCGCCTGTTTATAGTCTGCTCCCTTACAGTTCCCAAAACTGATGGAAATAACAGGAACCATTCCAAACAGTTTTCGGATCTCTTTATCCCCCAGACCCTTAACTTTTCAAAATATTCCGGATGGTCTGCAAATCTCGGATCAAAAAAAGTCTCAACTGTACTAAGAAGTGTCGTCTTGCCAAATCTTCTTGGTCTCGTGATCAGCGTGACTTTTGCATCCCTGTAAACCCATTCTGCAATAAAATGTGTCTTATCCACATAAAACTGTCTGCCACATGCAAAATCTTTAAAATCCTGATATCCGCACCCGGCTCCCGCATTCAGATATGGATTTCGTTTTAAAATATTCTGCAGTCCATCCACATACGCAAGCAGCCGCTTTTTCTCTTCCGAAAGCTTTCCCCGTTCTTCAAACTCTGCCAGTACCTGTTCCCGCTGTGATAGCTTAACATAACAGCTGACTGACTTTCCCTCCACTGTCTGCTGGATATACGGCTGTTTTTTACCGTTAATATTCTTATAAGTCAGTGTTCCCTTCGGCAGTTGTTCTAACCGGTTATCTATCTCTCTGATACGATCTTTCGGATTTCGTATTCTATTCCTCCATCTGCAATCTCATACTCCTATGCATCAAAAATGGTTATGTATGGTTATATCCATAATATAACCATACATAACCATTGTCAATTCGTATCAATCAGTTTTCTTTCAATGTTTCCCTGCAAGCCCCTCCTGCAGCGCATCTAACACACTCTCCATATGGATCGGCTTTGCGATATAACCATCCATACCTACCTCAAGTGCACGCTTGCGATCCTCCTCAAACGCATTGGCAGTCATCGCGATCTCTGCATTCAGATCATTATCCTCCGCCAGAAGAATCTTTTTATCTGCAAGTACTTCCCTGACGTCATCCCTGCGCTGTCGTCTGCGGCTCTCTTCGATCTGTTTTTCACTTGCAATGGAAAGCGGCAGATCCACCGTAGTCTTTGTCCCACCCCCCTCCTTGCTCTCCACCCGGATCGTACCGCCCATCAGGTCAACTAAAGCTTTTACGATCGGCATGCCAAGTCCGGTTCCGACAACTTTTGTCTCAGTGCTTGTCCTCTCCCGGGCAAATTCTTCAAATAGATGTGGCACTGTTTTATACATCATCTTTTATTCATGCTGACAGATCTACGTCTGAGCCTACTGCCTGTTACTTCACAGAAAAACAATACTTTGTCTGAGAATGATAAGTTTCTCCCACATGTAAAACCGGGGATTTAAAATTCGGTTCATTCACTGCATTCGGAAAATACTGTGTTTCCAGACAGAATGCGTGGCGAGAATCATAGGATGCACCGCCTTTTCCTGTCTGTTTCCCAATGAAATTTCCGGCATACAGCTGAATACCGACACAGTCCGTATAAACATCCATACAAATACCGGATTCTTCTGATCTTGCACGGGCTGCAAGCTGCATTGTCCCATCAGCCTTGTCCAGTACAAAATTGTGGTCATAACCGCCAACAAACTTAAGCTGCTCGAAGTCTGCACTGATATCCAGACCAATCTTTTTCATCTTGCGGAAATCCATCGGTGTTCCGGCAACCTTTTCCACATCACCGGTCGGAATCGCCTCGCCATCTTTTACCGGTGTATAATAGGATGCTAAAATCTCAAGCTCCTGATCTTCCATACATCCGGAATCATGACCATTCAGATTAAAATAAGCGTGGTTCGTAAAATTAGCAACTGTGGTCTGATCGGAAACTGCCTCATAAGCAATTGAGAGCACATTGTCGTCTGTCACCGTATAAGTAACCTTTGCTGTCATATTTCCCGGAAAATCCTGTTCTAAATCCTTACTCAGATAAGAAAATGTAATCTCATCTTCTTTCTGCTGTTCCACATTCCAGATAACCGAATTAAAACCATTTTTCCCACTGTGCAGGTTGTTTCCATTGTCATTTTTTTCAAGCAGATACTCCCTGTCATCCAAAACAATTTTCGCTCCGCCGATCCTGTTTGCATTACGTCCGATCACTGCCCCAAAATAACAGGTATGCTCCTGATATTCCTGTGGTGTATCATATCCAAGCACGACATCGCGCTTCAAACCGTTTTTATCCGGCACGAGCACGGATACGATCGTTGCCCCAAGATCCATCACAGCAACTTCCATACCATTTTTATTTTTCAGCAGATATTTTGTAACTGTGTTTCCTTCTTTTGTTTTTCCAAACTCAATACCACTCATCTTAATCCTCATTTCCGCGCATCTTTATTTCCGCCGCTGTTTTTAATTTTGACCGTAATATGCATTTGCGCCGTGTTTACGGTAAAAATGCTTTTCTTTGATGCAGTCCGGCGCCGGAAGTACTTTCGGGTTCAAAAGTTCTGTGTTCTTTGCCATTTTAGCGACTTCCTCTAACACAACCGCATTGTGGACTGCTTCTGCTGCATCTTTTCCCCAGGTAAACGGTCCATGATTCTTGCAGAGTACCGCCGGTGTATACATCGGTTTGATGCCTCTTGTCTCAAAAGTCTCGATGATGACTAATCCGGTATTTTTCTCGTAGGCTTCCTCAATCTCCTCCGGTGTCAGATTTCTTGCACAAGGGATCGGACCGAAAAAGTAGTCTGCATGTGTGGTTCCGTAAAGAGGAATATCCCTTCCTGCCTGCGCCCATGCGACAGCTTCCGGCGAATGGGTATGTACGATTCCGCCGATCTCTTCGTATTTTTTATAAAGTTCAATATGTGTTGCCGTGTCGGATGACGGCTTGTATCTTCCCTCGATCCTATTGCCCTCTAAGTCCATGACAACCATATCATCCGGGGATAATGCATCGTAATCCACACCGCTTGGCTTGATCACAAAATATCCGCTCTCTCTGTCAATCCCACTGACATTTCCCCATGTGTAGGTGATCAGCCCACGGCGCGGCAGTTCCATATTTGCCTCATAAACCTGTTTTTTTAATTCCTCTAACATAATTTCTGTTCCTCCATAATACGTTTTGCAATGCCCTCTGCATCCAGCTCATATTTATGAAGCAATTCTTTTGCCGGTCCTGACTCTCCGAACACATCCTTTACACCGATCCTCGTGATCTTTGTCGGATATTTTTCACCGAGCAGCTCTGCCACTGCACTGCCAAGTCCGCCGATAATGGAATGTTCTTCCACCGTATACACACGGCCGGTCTGTTTTGCAGCTTTTAACACCAATTCCTCATCTAACGGTTTGATCGTATGGATATTGATGACCTGTGCGTCAATGCCTTCTGCTGCCAGCGTTTCTGCTGCTTTTAATGTCTCCGATACGCAAAGACCTGTCGCAAAGATCGTAATATCTTTTCCTTTTCGCAGTTCCACACCTTTGCCGATTTCAAACTTGTATTCTGGATTGTCATTGATGACCGGAACCGCAAGTCGTCCAAAACGCAGATAAACCGGTCCTACATACTCGTAAGCTGCCCGCACGGCTGCTCTCGCTTCCACGTCATCACTTGGATTGATGATGACCATGCCAGGAATCTCGCGCATCAGTCCGATATCCTCGTTGCACTGATGTGTCGCACCATCCTCACCGACAGAGATGCCTGCATGTGTTGCCCCGATCTTGACATTCAGATGCGGATAACCGATTGAATTGCGCACCTGCTCGTAGGCACGTCCCGCTGCAAACATGGCAAATGTACTGACAAACGGTACTTTTCCACAGGTGGAAAGTCCTGCTGCGATCCCCGTCATATTTGCCTCTGCGATACCACAGTCAATATGGCGTTCCGGGAATGCTTTCTTAAAAATACCTGTCTTGGTAGCTGCCGCAAGATCCGCATCCAGCACAACCAGATTGTCTTTTTCTTTTCCAAGTTCAGCCAGTGCATTGCCATAGCTTTCTCTAGTCGCGATCATTTTTACTTCTGACATAATGCTTCACCCGCCTTTCCCAGTTCTTCCATTGCAATCGCATATTCCTCATCGTTCGGTGCTTTTCCGTGCCAGCCTACCTGACCTTCCATATAAGAAACACCTTTTCCTTTTAAGGTATGTGCGATGATTGCTGTCGGCATGCCTTTAGTCTCCCTTGCTTCTTTAAAAGCCTCCGCAAGCTGTGCAAAATCATTCCCATCTGCGACATGGATCACATGGAAATTAAAAGCCTCAAACTTTTTATCGATCGGATCCGGTGAGCAGACTTCATCTAACGTTCCGTCAATCTGCATATTATTATTGTCGACGATCACTACCAGATTGTCAAGCTTACGATGTCCGGCAAACATGGATGCCTCCCACACCTGGCCTTCCTCAATCTCGCCGTCACCTAACAGCGTATAGACACGGTAATCTTTGTGATCCATCTTTCCTGCAAGTGCCATTCCGACTGCACAGGAAATTCCCTGTCCCAAAGAACCGGATGACATATCCACGCCCGGAATGTGTTTCATATCCGGGTGTCCCTGTAAATAGGACCCGGTATGGCGCAGTCTCTCCAAATCCTTCACCGGAAAATATCCGCGGTTTGCCAGCGTAGAATAAAGTCCCGGCGCCGTATGTCCTTTCGATAAGACAAAACGGTCACGATCCTCCATTTTCGGATTCATCGGATCAATATTCATCTCTTCAAAATATAAATATGTAAAAATTTCTGTTGCCGAAAGCGATCCCCCCGGATGCCCCGACTTCGCAGCATGCGTTGCAGTCACAATGCCCTTGCGTACCTCAACTGCAGTCTGCTTCAATTCTGTGATAGTCATTGATACCCTCCTTTAGTGTCATATAAACTCTGCGAAACCCGATTTTAAATCTTCTCACGTTGGAAGTATGGACAGGTTTAACGAAGGCACGCTTTCGCTGCGTGTCGCTCGCAACGGATACTAAGCGAGTAAAATACACTCGCTAAGTACCGGCGGCTCCCCAGCACCTTCTTATAAATCTGTCCATACTCCCAACTGTCTTAAGCTGCTGACGGGTTTCGCAATGATTTTTATTACTCTCCGAAAACGGCAGAGCGGTTTCTATTGTCTTTTTGTAAAACCTTAGTCACCAAAAACCGCAAAGCCGTCTTTATAGTTTTCCAAACTATTTCTACTCTCCGAAGACGACAGAGCGGTTTCTATAGTCTTTTTGTAGAACCTTAGTCACCAAAAACCGCAAAGCCGTCTTTGTAGTTTTCCAAACTATTTCTACTCTCCGAAGACGCCAGAGCGGTTTCTATAGTCTTTTTGTAAAACCTTAGTCACCAAAAACCGCAAAGCCGTCTTTGTAGTTTTTCAAACCATTTTTACTCTCCGAAGACGGCTTTATAGTCCTTCTGGAATTTTTCGATTCCGGCATCAGTCAACGGATGTTTTGTCATCTGGACGATTACGTTGTATGGTACAGTTGCGATATGTGCACCTGCCAATGCGCAGTCAGTTACGTGGATCGGGTTACGGATGGATGCAGCGATGATCTCTGTCTCAAGTCCATAGTTATCGAAGATCTGAACGATATCCTGGATCAGGTCGATGCCTGCCGTGCTGATATCATCTAATCTTCCAAGGAACGGAGAAACATAGGTTGCACCTGCTCTTGCTGCAAGGAGTGCCTGGTTTGCTGTAAAGATCAGTGTTACATTGGTTTTAATTCCCTCTGCTGAAAGAACTTTTACAGCTTTTAATCCTTCTACTGTCATCGGAATTTTTACAACCATGTTCGGATGGATTGCTGCGATCTCACGTCCCTCTTTGATCATACCTTCCGCATCAACTGTTGTAGCTTTTACTTCGCCGCTGATCGGTCCGTCTACGATTGATGTGATCTCTTTGATTACTTCATTGAAATCTCTTCCCTCTTTTGCGATCAAAGACGGGTTGGTGGTAACACCACAGATCACTCCCATATCATTTGCTTTACGGATATCCTCTACGTTTGCTGTGTCAATAAAAAATTTCATAATACACTTCTCCTTCTTTGTGTGCACGTGCACGTATTTTGTTTTCTATATGATAGTCTCTTTTATATAAAAATTCAACCGTATTTTAATGTTTTCATGATTTTGCACAACTTTTTTGCGTGCATGTGCACACTTTTCACAAAACAATTTTTTCATCATAAATATACACATGCATGTTATTGTTGTTTAACGGTAAAACAGTTCCCCAATCTGCAGATCACGTTTAAAATCACGGATCTTCGTATCTTTGTCAATATAAACAGCTTCAATTCCCATTGCATTTGCCCAGTCACCCATCTGCTCTGCAGTCAGATCGTAAGTAAATGCCGTATGATGTGCGCCGCCTGCAAGAATCCATGCCTCTGCACCGGTATAAAGATCCGGTTGTGGTGTCCAGAAATTAGTTGCTACAGGAAGTTTCGGCATTGGTTTTTCCACTTTTTTGCAGTCCACATCATTGATGATCAGACGGAAACGGTTGCCAAGATCAATCAGGGAAGTTGCAATACCTTTTCCTTCTTTGGATGTAAATACCAGTCTTGCAGGATCTTCTCTGTCACCCATGGAAAGCGGCTGGCATTTGATACTGATCGGGCCATCAGCGATTGACGGACAGATCTCTAACATATGTGCCTCTAAGATACCCTCTTTGCCTTTGACAAAGTTGTAAGTGTAATCCTCTAACATAGAAGTTCCCTTTGCATCTTTTTTGCCCTCGGTCATGATCTTCATCAGACGTACCATTGCAGCAACTTTCCAGTCACCCTCCGCACCAAAACCATAACCTTTTTCCATCAGCCTCTGGATTGCAAGTCCCGGAAGCTGTTTTAAAGCACCAAGATCACCAAAGTGGGTTACGATCGCCTGATAATTCTTTTCGTCTAAGAAACGCTCAAAACCAAGTTCGATCTGTGCCTGAACGGCAACATGACGTCGAAATTCTTCCGGATCGCGTCCCTCTAACAAAATGTCATATTTATCGTAATATTCATCGACCAATGCATTGGTATCGGATTCAGATACTGCTGCAACGGACTCTGCGATCTCATTGACCGGATATGCATCGACTTCCCAGCCAAATTTCAACTGTGCTTCCACTTTATCGCCTTCAGTTACCGCAACATTTCTCATATTGTCAGCAACACGCATCACACGGATATGGCTGCTCTCGATCACGCCGACTGCCGTGCGCATCCAGGAAGCGATTTTTTCCTGTACTGCCGGATCAGACCAATGTCCGACAACTACTTTACGTTCAATTCTCATACGGGTTACGATATGACCGTACTCTCTGTCACCATGTGCAGACTGGTTTTCATTCATGAAATCCATATCGATGGTATCATACGGGATTTCTTCATTGAACTGGGTATGTAAATGTAATAACGGCTTTCTGTATTCCTGTAATCCTAAGATCCAGGATTTTGCCGGCGAAAATGTGTGCATCCACGTGATCACACCTGCACATTCCTCATCCATATTTGCCTCGTTAAAAGTCTTTCGGATCAGTTCATTTGTGATCAGTGTCGGTTTCCAGACAACCTCATAAGGAAGTACCCCGGATTCATTTAATTTTGCAACAATGATCTTTGCATGCTCTGCCACGTGTTCTAAGCACTCATCCCCATATAGATCCTGTGATCCGGTACAAAACCAGAATTTGTAATTTTTTGTTTTTAACATGTGTAAATATCCTCCTGATATAATTTTTATAAGATCGGCATCGTCTCTACGGCTGCCTTTTCTGCTTCCAGTGTCTTTTTATAACTTTCAATATAAGCATCGAATCCTGCCACATCCAAAGGATCCGGTTCCATGACAGTTCCTGTTTCCCCGTTAAAGATCCGATCAGATAAGTACTGCTCTAATGTTTCACCCTCTTTTTTGTGAACCATGTAAGATGCAAGCAGTGCCATGCCCCATGGGCCACCCTCACCTGCGGTCTCCATAACCGCTACCGGTGCATCCATAGCCGCTGCAAGGATTCCCTGTCCGACTCCTTTTGTCTTAAACAGTCCTCCATGACCGTAAATACGGTCTACTTTTACTTTTTCCTCTTTTAACAGAATATCAAGACCGATCTTTAAAGTGGCAAGTGATGCATAAAGATTGCTTCTCATAAAGTTTGCCAGTGTAAAATGTGCGTCTGGTCTGCGCACGAAAAGCGGACGTCCTTCATTCAGACCGGTTACCGGTTCGCCGGAAAAATAATTGTAGGAAATCAGACCTCCGCAGTCTTTATCTCCCTCTAATGCTTTCCGGTAAAGTGTTCCAAACAATTCGTTCATGTCCGGTTTTAATCCGAATGCTTCAGCAAATTCTTTAAAAAGTCCAACCCATGCATTCAGATCCGATGTACAGTTGTTGCAGTGAACCATTGCAACAGTGTCTCCAGATGGCGTAGTCACCATATCCAGTTCCTCATGCACATTCTTTAAATCTTCCTCAAGAACAACCATTGCAAACACAGAGGTTCCGGCTGATACGTTTCCTGTGCGTACTGCAACGGAATTAGTTGCTGCCATACCGGTTCCGGCATCTCCCTCCGGCGGGCAGAGCGGAATGCCTGCGGAAAGATTACCGCTCTTATCTAATAATTTTGCCCCCTCAGCCGACAATGTTCCTGCTTTTTCTCCTGCAACCAGAACTTTCGGTAAAATGTCACGAAGCTTCCACGGATATCCCTTCGGTGCCACAAGCGCATCAAATTTATCGATCATCGCCTGATTGTAATCTCTTGTCTTCGCGTCGATCGGGAACATACCGGATGCCTCGCCGACACCGAGTACTTTTTCGCCTGTCAGTTTCCAATGAATATATCCCGCTAACGTTGTAAAATATGAAATACTGCTTACGTGTTCTTCTCCGTTTAAGACCGCCTGATATAAGTGTGCGATACTCCAGCGCTGCGGAATATTAAAGGAAAACTCCTTTGTAAGTGCTGCCGCAGCCTCCCCCGTGATCGTATTGCGCCAGGTGCGGAACGGTACAAGTAACTCCCCGTCTTTGTCAAATGCCATATAGCCATGCATCATTCCGGAAAATCCGATCGCTGCGAGTGATGTGATCACCGTATCGTATTTTTCCTTTACATCCTCTGCTAATCTGCCATAACAGTCGGTAAGTCCCGTCCAGATATCGTCCAGACTGTATGTCCAGATTCCTTCCTCTAAACGGTTTTCCCAGTCATGTGCACCGGATGCGACCGGCTCCCCTGCCTCATTCACGAGAACCGCCTTGATCCTGGTTGAACCGAATTCAATCCCCAGTACCGCTTTTCCGGCTTCAATCGTCTGCTTTGCGTTACTCATTATCCCTTCTCCTTTCAGATATAAACTACTTCTTCTATACTTTCAGCATACAACTTGTATGCATGTGTTAACAAGTTGTTTTTTCTTAAAATACCACTTTATAAAATCTCTATAAATTCGCTTTGTTCCTGACCATGTATGGTATAATGTATTAAGCTATGAGCAGTGCCAGATAAGAAGGAACACTGCGGAATAAAATACAGACCAGCACGAACTAATCACAACGTAAAAAGAAAGAGATTTTCCCATGCCATCAGAACATAAAACAAATGAAACCATCAAATACAAACTTGCCACCGCAATGAAAGAATGCATGAAATCCGCCTCCGTAGAGAAGATCACCGTCACGGAGATTGTGGAGACCTGCGGCGTGACACGCCAGACCTTTTACCGGAATTTTAAGGATAAGTATGACCTTATCAACTGGTATTTTGATAAAATTTTACTGGAATCTTTCGAACATATGGGTGAAGGGAAAACTGTGTATGAAGGACTGGTAAATAAATTTCATTATATCCAGCAGGAAAAGCTCTTTTTTAAAGCAGCTTTTAAAAATGACGATCAGAATTGTCTGAGAGATCATGATTTTCAACTGATCTGTGCCTTTTACGCCGAACAGCTTGAGACACGCATGGCGTGCAGACTTTCCCGTCAGCTGCTGTTTCAGTTAGAAATGTACTGCCAGGGTTCCATTTATATGACCGTACAGTGGGTGCTTGGCTATCGCAAATGCTCTGCCGAAGAACTCGCACATGCCCTTGCATCTGCCATGCCGGAAGAACTGCAGACTGTATTTCATAAATACGGGTTGGTTTGATGCAGGAAAATGTTACATTCATAAACATTTCTGTTACAAAAAAACCTTCCAGGCAAAACAATTATGCCTGAAAGGTTTTCTTTTACTTATGACAATATACGAATCATAAAGCGTACATTCTATGATTTCACCGCTGCAATTACATCAGTTTCCGGAAAAGATTCTTAAGATCTTCCACACTGGCATCTTTCGGGTTACCCGGAGCACATGCATCTGCATGAGCAGATTCCGCAAGGAAATCAAGGTCTTCTTCTTTTAATGCCTCAAGTTTTGTTGGGATTCCGACATCCACAGAAAGTTTCTGTACCGCATCAACTGCAGCTTTACGGTATTCTTCCACTGACATATCATCCACACCTTTGACTCCCATTGCACGGGCGATCTCACGGTATTTTTCTCCGGTACAGTCAGCGTTGTATTCCATAACGATCGGAAGCATCATCGCACATGCCACACCATGTGGTGTATCATAGACAGCACCTAAGGTATGTGCCATGGAATGAGCGATTCCAAGACCTACGTTAGAGAAGCCCATTCCGGCAATGTACTGTCCAAGTGCCATTCCCTCACGTCCCTCTTTCTTATTATCCACTGCATCACGCAGAGATCTTGAAATGATCTCGATTGCTTTCAGATGGAACATATCTGTCATTTCCCATGCAGCCTTAGTTGTATATCCCTCGATTGCATGTGTCAGGGCATCCATACCGGTGGAAGCTGTCAGTCCTTTTGGCATGGAGGACATCATATCCGGATCAACGATCGCGATCACCGGCATGTCGTGCGGATCAACACAGACAAATTTTCTCTTTCTCTCCACATCCGTGATAACGTAGTTGATTGTAACTTCTGCTGCTGTACCAGCGGTTGTAGGTACTGCAATGATCGGTACACATGGTTTTTTCGTAGGAGCAACGCCTTCAAGACTTCTGACATCCTCAAATTCCGGGTTCGCGATAATGATTCCGATCGCTTTGGAAGTATCCATGGAAGAGCCGCCTCCGATCGCGATCAGATAATCAGCACCTGCTTTCTTAAATGCCTCTACACCATGCTGTACGTTCTGGATCGTAGGATTTGCTTTGATATCAGAATAGATCTCATAAGCAAGTCCGTTTTTATCCAGAATATCTGTTACTTTTTTTGTGACACCAAATTTGATCAGGTCAGGATCTGAGCATACAAACGCTTTTTTGAATGCACGCGCTTTTGCCTCTGTTGCGATCTCTTCGATTGCTCCTGCTCCGTGATAAGATGTTTCGTTTAACATAATTCTGTTTGCCATAATAATCTTCTCCTTTTCCAATACTTATGATACTTTGATTGTAACAGGACGAAATCTTATTTGTAAGTGACAAAACAGTGAAATTGTAACAAAAAAAATAAAAATCCCGCCGGAACTTCCAGCAGGATTTTCATTTACTTATTTTCTGATCGGATTATACATTGATCTCAGCTTTTACTCCAAGCTCTGCTGTATTGGCATCTAAGATCGGTTTTACCACATTTGCGATAAACTTATCTACCTGGATCGGTGCACGTCCCACATATTTTGCCGGATCCATCGTTGACTGAAGTTCCTCTAATGTCAGGTTAAACTCTGGATCTGCTGCGATCAGTTCAAGCAGATTGTTGTCTTTTCCTTCTTCTTTGACAGTCTTGCCCGCCTGCATGGATAAAGTACGGATCTTCTCATGCAGCTCCTGACGGTTGCCGCCATTTTTTACAGCATCCATCATAATGTTTTCTGTTGCCATAAATGGAAGCTCTGCCATTAAATGTTTGGTGATGACTTTATCATATACTACTAATCCATCTACTACATTTAAGCACAGGTCTAAGATACCATCGATCGCAAGGAATCCTTCCGGAATGGAAAGTCTCTTGTTTGCGGAATCATCTAAGGTACGCTCAAACCACTGTGTTGCAGAGGTGATCGCCGGGTTTAATGCATCGATCATGACATAACGTGATAAAGATGCAATACGCTCAGAACGCATCGGGTTGCGTTTATATGCCATAGCGGAAGATCCGATCTGGTTCTTTTCAAACGGTTCTTCTACTTCTTTTAAGTGCTGTAACAGGCGGATATCATTTGACATCTTATGCGCACTTGCCGCAATGCCTGCAAGAATATTTGCAACTCTGGTATCTACTTTTCTGGAGTAAGTCTGTCCGGAAACTGCGTAACATTCTTTAAATCCCATCTTTGCAGCGATCATCGGATCGATCTTATCGATCGTCTCCTGATCTCCGTCAAACAGTTCTAAGAAACTTGCCTGTGTTCCGGTTGTTCCTTTTGAACCAAGCAGTTTCAAAGATCCCATGACATACTCAAGATCCTCAAGATCCATGATAAATTCCTGTGCCCACAGTGTCGCACGTTTTCCAACGGTCGTCGGCTGTGCAGGCTGGAAATGGGTAAATGCAAGTGTCGGCAGATTTTTATAGGTATCTGCAAATTTTGCAAGTTCTGCAATAACATTGACCAGTTTTTTATGAACTAATTCCAATGCTTCACGCATTAAAATAATATCTGTATTGTCTCCAACATAACAGGAAGTTGCTCCAAGATGGATGATTCCTGCCGCTTTCGGGCACTGCTGTCCGTATGCATATACATGACTCATAACATCATGGCGAACCAGTTTCTCACGCTCTCTTGCGACATCATAGTTAATGTCCTCGGCATGTGCCTTTAACTCGTCGATCTGCTCCTGTGTAATGACCGGCTTTCCATTCTCGGAAAGTCCTAACTCCATCTCTGTCTCAGCTAATGCGATCCATAATTTTCTCCATGTACGGAATTTTTTATCCTGTGAAAAAATATACTGCATCTCCTTGCTGGCATAACGCTCAGATAATGGACTTGTATATCTGTCTGTACTCATTTCTATTCTCCTTAATAGTGTTTAATTATCTCTCAAAATCTCCGCGGATGTCTTCTTTCGGCGGCTCCATCGGATAAGTACCGGTAAAGCATCCCTTACAGATGTTTAATCCGCCAACCATCTCCTCTAAACGCTCAATCCCAAGGTAACCAAGGGAATCTGCACCGATGATCTTACGGATATCTTCGATGGAACGGTTGTATGCGATCAACTGTTCCCGCTCCGGAATATCCGTTCCAAAATAGCACGGCCATAAAAATGGTGGTGAACTGATCCTTACATGTACTTCTGTCGCTCCTGCGTCACGCAGCATCTTTACGATACGGTCTGACGTTGTACCACGGACAATGGAATCATCGATCATGATGATACGTTTTCCATCTACCGCTTCTTTTAAAACATTTAATTTTACACGCACGCTTGACTCTCTGCTGCTCTGTTTCGGCTTGATGAAAGTTCTTCCGACATATCCGTTTTTCACAAATGCGGTGCCATATGGGATTCCCGACTGCAGGGAATAACCGAGTGCTGCCGCATTTCCGGATTCCGGAACACCGACAACAAGATCAGCATCCACCGGTGAATCCATGGCAAGGAAACGTCCTGCCTTGATCCTGGATGCATAAACGCTCACACCGTCAATGTGGCTGTCCGGTCTTGCAAAATAAATATATTCAAAAATACAGCGTGCTTCTTTTTCTTTTGGCAGTGCTAAGGAAAGATCCGACTGGATACCGCCCTCCGGTGTGATCGTAACGATCTCACCCGGCAATACATCACGGACATACTCTGCACCGATCGTATCAAGTGCACAGGTCTCGGATGCCAAAATGTAGGCATTGTCACGTTTTCCAATACAGAGCGGTTTAAAACCGTACGGATCACGCGCTCCGACTAACTTTCTCGGGCTCATCACTACCAGTGCAAACGCACCCTTGATCTTCTGGCAGGCACGTCCCACTGCCTCTTCCACACTGTTTGAATTTAAACGCTCACGGGCAATGTGATAGGCGATGACCTCAGAGTCGATCGTCGTCTGGAAAATTGCTCCGGTATACTCTAAATCCTTACGCAGTTCCATTGCATTGATCAGGTTTCCATTGTGGGCAAGCGCGAGTGTTCCCTTAACGTAATTAAGAACCAATGGCTGTGCATTCTCGCGGGTAGAAGCTCCTGCCGTCGAATAACGGACATGTCCGACACCGATATCGCCATGCATAGGCTCTAAATTATCCTGCGTAAATACCTCATTGACCAATCCCATCCCTTTGTATGAGGTTACTTTTCCCTTTGGCCCGTTTGTTTCACTGACTGCAATACCACAGCTCTCCTGTCCACGGTGCTGCAATGCAAAAAGACCATAATAAATCGTGGATGCAACGTCTCCGCCATCAAAATCGTACATTCCGAATACACCACATTCCTCATGCAGTCCGCTGTCGCCATTTGTCTGCCATGGTGTATCTTTCACAAATCCATTGTTGTCCATAAAATCCTCCTTGTTTTGCGAAGCAAAATCCGAGCCCCACAGCGAGGAGAGGATTTTCCTCCTTGTTTTTCGAAGAAAAATGCAATTTTACCATGTAAAATTTGCCCACTGGTGTTCAGAGGATTTTTCCACTATGCAAATTTCTTGCCTGTCAGAAGCTCATATGCCTCTTTGTATTTATTCACTGTCTTTTCGATGACATCATCCGGTAACAGGTAATCACTGTCCGGGTTGGCTTTTAACCAGTCTCTTACAAACTGTTTGTCAAAGGACGGCTGTCCCTGTCCCGGTTTGTAACCCTCTAATGGCCAGAATCTGGAGCTGTCCGGTGTAAGCATCTCATCTCCTAATACAACATTGCCATTCTCATCTAAACCAAATTCGAACTTGGTATCTGCAATGATGATACCTTTTGTCAGTGCATATTCGGCACATTTTTTATATAAAGCAATCGTATAATCTTTGATCTGTTCTGCGTAGGAAGCACCTTTTCCCGGATACTCTTTCTCTAAGATCTCCCTGCAGCGCTCAAATGAGATATTCTCATCATGCAGACCGATCTCAGCTTTTGTACTCGGTGTAAAGATCGGCTCAGGCAGCTTATCAGACTCTTTTAATCCCTCCGGCAGCTTGATACCACATACGGTACCGTTTTCTTTGTAGCTCTCCCAGCCGCTGCCTGTAATATATCCACGCACGATGCACTCGATCGGAAGCATCTCTAATTTTTTACACATCATACTGTTGCCGTCAAATCTCTCCTCATGGAAAAACTCCGGCATATCTTTCACCTCAACAGAAATCATATGATTTGGAACGATATCTTTTGTCAGATCAAACCAGAATTTAGACATCTGAGTCAGAATCGCACCCTTTTTTGTGACTTTATTCTTCAAAATATGATCAAAAGCAGAAATTCTGTCTGTCGCTACAATGATCAGGCTGTCGCCGTTATCATATACTTCACGTACTTTTCCCTCTTTAACTGGCTGAAATACTTTGCTACTCATCCTCTTTGTCCTCTTTTCCGGTGTTATGAACACCATATCATTTTCTGATGTTACCCAAAAATTATAATACATAGTCTTTTGGAAAGTCAATGACTTTGCCCATATGCACCCGGATCTGCGATATAGAAAATTGTGTTCTTTTTATTAGTATTTTTGTATAATTTTTATTATATTATAAGTAATACTTATATTTTTATTTATATACTCTTATTCTCACAAAAAGAAGCAGCCACACCTTCTGATCATAGACCAGTTTTTGCGACTGCCTTCTTATTATAAATGATACATTTTTAAAGTTTTAACTGCTTTACTGCCACAACTGTGACACCTCTTTTTGTCTTTCTATATGACTTTCACATCTTTTTTATTATTTTTTGATCAGTAAAGATTTTCCGGTCATTTCTGCCGGCTGCTCCATTCCCATCAGCTCGATCATAGTCGGGATGATATCTGCAAGACATCCATCCTCTTTTAAGGTGTAGGAAGGATCTGCATTTACCAGGATAAATGGAACCGGGTTGGTTGTATGGGAAGTTAACGGCTCGCCTGTCTCATAGTTTACAAGCTGCTCTGCATTACCATGATCTGCGCAGATGAACATCTGTCCGTCTACTTCTTTTAATGCCTCAACTGCTTTTCCTACGCAGGTATCGACTGTCTCAACTGCTTTGATTGCTGCGTCTAAGATTCCGGTATGACCAACCATATCCGGGTTTGCAAAGTTGATGATGATGACATCATATTTTTCAGAACGGATCGCATCGCATAATTTATCGCAGACTTCCGGTGCACTCATCTCCGGCTGTAAATCATAGGTAGCTACTTTCGGGGATTTTACAAGGATACGGTCCTCACCTTTGTTTGGTTCCTCCACACCACCGTTGAAGAAGAATGTAACATGCGCATACTTCTCTGTCTCTGCGATTCTTGCCTGAGTCATATTGTGTGCTGCTAAATACTCACCAAACGTATTTTTCAGTTCTACTTTCTTAAATGCAACTTCTTTGTTCGGAATCGTCACGTCATACTCTGTGAAGCAGATGTATTTTACGTTCTTTCTTGCGCCACGGTCAAATCCATCAAAATCATCCATACAGAATGTTCTTGTGATCTCACGTGCACGGTCAGGACGGAAGTTAAAGAAAATAACAGTATCGTTGTCTTTGATTGTTGCGATCGGTTTGCCGTTCTCTGTAATTGCAGTTGGAACGAAGAACTCATCTGTCACATCTTTTGCATAAGATGCTTCCATTGCTGCTACTGCGCTCTCGGCAGCCTCTCCTTCACCTGTGGTCAGCACTTTGTATGCTTTCTCCACACGATCCCATCTGTTATCACGATCCATTGCATAGTAACGTCCGGAAATGGATGCGATCTTACCAACACCGATCTCTTTCATCTTAGCCTCTAACTCCTCGATGAACTCTTTACCGGAAGTCGGAGCTGTGTCACGTCCGTCTAAGAAGCAGTGAACATATACGTTCTTTACGCCCTCTTTTTTTGCCATTTCAAGAAGTCCAAACAGATGTGTGATATGGCTGTGTACACCACCATTGGATAATAATCCATATAAATGAAGGTCAGAACCGTTTTTCTTTACATTTTCCATACCATCTAATAATGCCTGATTTTTGAAGAAATCACCATCGCTGATCTCTTTTGTGATCCTTGTCAGCTCCTGGTATACGATTCTGCCAGCTCCCATATTTAAATGTCCTACTTCAGAGTTACCCATCTGTCCGTCTGGAAGACCAACTGCAAGACCGCTTGCATTTCCTTTTACAAACGGATAATCTTTCATAAGTCCGTCAATCACCGGTGTTTTTGCCTGTGCTACGGCGTTTCCTTCTGTTTTTTCATTCAGACCAAATCCGTCTAAGATCATTAATACGGTAGGTTTCTTACTCATGTTTTGTTTCCTCACTTTCTATTCTCTTTCCATTTATCACAAGTATACGATTCTCCTAATCCAGAACCATTATACTGATAACCTCATTTGTTTTCAATAGTTTTTCTGGCTTAACTGTTTTTCCAGTTTCTTTGCTTTTGCCTGACATTCAACTTCTGTGACAAGGTCTTCACCTGCATCCTTATTGAGCTGTCCTAATATATAGGAATAAATCGCCCAGTTGGTATATGAATCATAATGAATTCCGTCTCCCTTTGTTCCAAACCCAAGTTTCGCCAAATACCGGTAGCAGTCGATATATGTAGCATTCTCAACCTTCTTAATGCGGTTATTAAATGATTCAATCCTCTGATTATTACATCTTGCCGGAGCGCCTGTATTTGTCGGATTCACAGACAACAGATAAAGTTTTGAACTGTCCGGCCATCTGCGATATTTATTCAGATAGGAACGGATTGATGTCAAGTCATTGACTCCTAATCCACAGATCACAACCCAGTTTTTGATTTCCGTATGCTGTCTCTGCAGCGACTGTACTTTCGGAAATGCCGTATCAGCAAGCCATGCATATCCCATTCCCGGACAGGACACCACAAAAAAATTGGGGATATCTTCGATTTTACACTCTTCATTCATCAGATAAAACCTGGAATCTCCCACAAATATATATCCGGTTTCATATTCATAGGAATCTTCGTCTGACTCATCTTCTTCCAGATCATTTTTTATCGTTTTATCCTCTCTGACTGTATTATATGTATCATCTGCCGTATTCTTTGTTGACCCTGTTTTTATACTATCATCAGCATCCTTTTCTTCATCATCTTTTTCATTGTCTGTCGATGAATTTTCAGAATTACCTGTTATATTCTCAGTTTTCGATTCACTGTTTAACTCACCATATTGTATAGATGTCTCAGTTTCCTGTAAAACATCTTCTAATGAAATATTTTGCCCGTCAGAACTCTGTGCTCTCGCATTTGCATTATTTTCTTTATATTCAAAATCCGCGCTTTCTGCCTGATTCCATTCTCTTGCAGTTACATTCCACCCGCCGATCAGTATCAGAACGCAGATCAGTATCCATATTATTTTCTTTTTCATATATTTCACTTTTTCCACACATATCAAGTGAAAAGGGGATTCTTTCTGTTTTCACTCCCAGATAGAATCCCCTTAACCTGATTATGATTTATTTGTAGTTTACAATTTTACCGAAATCAGCTTTTAAGGAAGCTCCTCCAACTAAACCACCATCGATATCTGGCTGTGCAAACAATTCTGCTGCATTACCCGCATTTACAGATCCGCCGTACTGGATACGTACTTTCTCTGCTGTGTCAGCGCCGTATACTTCTTTGATACAGTCACGGATTGCCTTGCAGACTTCCTCAGCCTGCTCTGTGGTTGCTGTTTTTCCTGTTCCGATAGCCCAGATCGGCTCATAAGCGATTACCATGGAAGCTACCTGCTCTGCAGTAACATCTTTTAAGTCAGATTTGATCTGCATACGGATCCAGTCTAAAGTGATTCCCATCTCTCTCTGCTCTAATGTCTCGCCGCAGCAAAGAATTGGTGTTAAGTTATGCTCAAAAGCTTTTTTCACTTTTTTGTTTAACATGCAGTCGCACTCTTTGAAGTAATCACGTCTCTCGGAATGACCGATGATAACGTATTTTACACCAGCATCTACTAACATCTCAGGAGCGATCTCTCCGGTGTAAGCACCTTTCTCCTCATAGTACATGTTCTCGGCACCTACTGCTACGTTGGTTCCTTTTACAGCCTCAACAACAGGTACGATGTCGATTGCTGGTACACAGTAAACAACTTCTACATCATCGCTTACTACTAATGGTTTTAATTCCTCTACTAATTTAACAGCCTGGCTTGGAGTCATGTTCATTTTCCAGTTACCGGCTACGATCTTCTTTCTTGCCATGATTTTATCCTCTTTTTCCCATTTTTAAAGTTTGTTGACATATCATCTGTTACCATACCAAGGCATTATGGCAGCTTTTTATTTCGGCTGCCTATACCTAAGGCGTTATGGCAGCCATTTTTTCTTTATGACAGTTCTTATTTATCGTCGGCTGCCTATAACTAAGGCGTTATGGCAGCCATTTTCACTTTATGGCAACTTTTTATTTATCGTCGGCTGCCATAACTAAGGCGTCATGGCAGCCAACTTTACACTGCAACTATTTTTACTTATCATCGGCTGCCATGACACCTGGTAATTCTTTACCCTCTAAGAACTCAAGGGAAGCTCCACCACCTGTAGAGATATGGCTCATCTTGTCACCGAAACCTAACTGGTTAACGGCTGCTGCGGAATCACCACCACCGATGATTGTTGTAGCATCTGTATCAGCAAGTGCTTTTGCAACTGCGATCGTACCAGCTGCTAATGTCGGGTTCTCAAATACACCCATCGGTCCGTTCCATACAACAGTCTTTGCTGTCTTAACTGCATCAGCATATAACTCCTGAGTCTTTGGTCCGATGTCGCATCCCTCTCTGTCAGCCGGCATATCTTTTACGTCACATACAGTAACTTCTACCGGAGCATCGATCGGGTTCGGGAAATCTGCGATGGTTACAGCATCTACCGGAAGGAGTAATTTCTTTCCAAGTTTTTCTGCTTTTGCCATCATCTCTTTACAGTAATCGATCTTAGTATCATCTACTAAAGATTTACCGATCTCATATCCCTGTGCTTTTAAGAAAGTATATGCCATACCACCACCGATGATTAATGTATCGCATTTCTCTAATAAGTTAGAGATAACATTTAATTTATCTGCAACTTTTGCACCACCAAGGATTGCTACGAACGGTCTTACCGGATTTTCAACAGCGTTTCCAAGGAAATCGATCTCTTTCTGCATTAAGTAACCAACTACGTTAGAACCACCCTTTGCAGTGATGAATTTTGTAACGCCTGCAACAGAAGCATGTGCTCTGTGGGAGGAACCGAATGCGTCGCATACATAATCGTCTGCAAGATCAGCTAATTCTTTGCTGAACTCTTCGCCGTTCTTTGTCTCCTCAGCGCCACGGAAACGTGTATTCTGTAATAATACAACATCTCCTTCGTTCATTTCAGCAACTGCTTTTGTAGCTGCCTCACCTGTTACATTGTAATCAGATACGAAGTTTACTTTTTTGCCAAGTTTCTCAGAAAGTTTCTCAGCTACCGGAGCTAAAGACTCGCCTTCGTTTGGTCCGTTTTTAACTTTTCCAAGGTGAGAACAAAGGATAACCTTTCCACCATCGTTGATCAGTTTCTGAATAGTAGGAAGAGCTGCGTTGATACGTGTCTCATCTGTGATTTTTCCATCTTTTAACGGAACATTGAAATCACATCTTACAAGTACTCTTCTTCCTTTTACATTAATGTCGTCTACAGATTTTTTGTTTAATGACATAAAATATGTCCTCCTTTTATATAATTGGGGTATAAAAACAGGCCCGGTCCAATAGGACCGGACCTGCTAAAAGTCGCATATAGTTATCGTAACCCGTCGATTATGCTAACTCACTGAAGTATTTGATTGTACGAACCATCTGAGATGTGTAAGAGTTCTCGTTGTCATACCATGAAACAACCTGAACTTCGTACTGGTCATCAGATACCTGATTAACCATTGTCTGAGTTGCATCAAATAATGAACCAAATCTCATTCCTACGATATCGGAAGAAACGATCTCATCCTCGTTGTAACCGAAAGACTCGTTAGCTGCTGCTTTCATAGCTGCATTGATGTCTTCTTTTGTTACGCCAGCTTTCTTAACAACTGCTGTTAAGATTGTTGTAGAACCTGTTGGGGTTGGTACACGCTGAGCAGATCCGATTAATTTACCGTTTAACTCTGGGATAACAAGACCGATTGCTTTTGCAGCACCTGTGCTGTTAGGAACGATGTTAACTGCTGCTGCACGTGATCTTCTTAAATCACCTTTTCTCTGAGGTCCATCAAGAGTCATCTGATCACCTGTATAAGCATGGATTGTTACCATGATACCAGACTGGATCGGAGCATATTTGTTTAATGCATCTGCCATTGGTGCTAAGCAGTTTGTTGTACAGGAAGCTGCTGAAATGATTGTATCAGAAGCTTTTAATGTCTCGTGGTTTGTATTATAAACGATAGTAGGAAGGTCATTTCCTGCTGGAGCAGAGATAACAACTTTTCTAGCACCTGCATTGATGTGAGCCTGTGCTTTTTCTTTGCTTGTATAGAAACCGGAGCACTCTAATACAACGTCAACTTTTAAATCTCCCCATGGGCAGTTGTTTGCATCTGGGAATGCGTAGATTTTGATCTCTTTACCGCAAACGATGATAGAATCATCTGTTGAAGATACTTCATCAGCATGCTCATATTTACCCTGAGATGAATCATATTTTAACAAGTGTGCTAACATTTTAGGACTTGTTAAATCGTTGATTGCTACTACTTCATATCCTTCTGCTCCAAACATCTGTCTGAAAGCAAGACGACCAATACGGCCAAAACCATTGATTGCTACTCTTACTGCCATTTTTAATTCCTCCTAGAATTTGTAAATGTGATAACTTGATGGGACTTATGCCCGTCCCAAGCTTCCTTTATTTTAACCAATTTCTTTTGAAAGTTCAAGCCTTTTTCTCTACTTTATTCTGTGTTTGTTAAATTTTTCACTATATGCAATTTTCCGGTCGTTTTTTCATGAATTTTATACAAAATATACAAATATGACTTCTTTTCTTTTGTGGGATAGGCTATACTATATCATAAGCTACTTACCAAATGTTGGTTTGTTTATGAAATAAATCGCCCGTCCCAA
>NZ_QRHS01000024.1:0-477 GCF_003470905.1 Roseburia sp. AM23-20 | reverse complement strand
TGGTTTGTTTATGAAATAAATCGCCCGTCCCAATGGTGTGTCGCAGGTCTGTGAGTGGCATCTTGCGCAAAGCCGGAGTTAATTTTGGTTCCATTGTACGAAAATAAGAAAAGTCTAAGTGTGTCTGAGTTAGATTTTCTCGGAGTGACGTGACCGGCGTTCAACGAGCCATCCGTGGCTCGTGAAGCCTTGTTCTGCCATCCGTGGCAGAACATCACTGTGTATCTACAGACACACTAAGATTTTCTAATTTTCTCCCAAAGTCACAAAATCAGCTCAGGCTTTGCGCAAGATGCCAGCCTCCAGGTTATGAAACACCATTTGGGTGGGCGGTTCATCTCAAAATGGGGGCGCGGGTGTGAATTTTTGATATTCGCACGAATGGAGATATGCTTAAAATCCTAATGTGCAATATCACTGATATTCAGCCTGATGACTTGTCTGAAGTTTCATCTGCTATGTTGCATTACATTAATC
>NZ_QRHS01000023.1:0-65525 GCF_003470905.1 Roseburia sp. AM23-20 | reverse complement strand
GGTGAGGACTGTACAATGGCACTGATCTACGGATTGAACCGCGTGATTATGGAGAGTCGGCGCAATAATGGACTGTATGATGACGAGATAGACGAAGATGAGGAGGAAGAGGACGATGGAGAATATGAAGATTAATGTTCTCGGAACAGAATACAAAATTGAGACACACAAAGTATCAGAGGATAAGTATCTGGAAGAAAATAGCTTAGCCGGTTATTGTGGCGAAGAGAGCAAATTGATTGTTGTTGCGGATATGTCAGAAGAAAAATACTTTGACCTGAGTGAAGAAGAACAGAAGTCATACAGGAAAAAGACGTTGCGCCATGAAATTGTGCATGCATTTTTGAACGAGAGTGGATTATCAGATTCTTCAAACCAGTATAATGGCGGTTGGGCAAAAAATGAGGAAATGGTTGATTGGCTTGCTATTCAGTGGCACAAGATAGATGAAGTATATAAACAGCTTGGCATTTAAGGCGGTGACATATGAACATATTCACACGAGTAAAGGAGTTTTTCATGAATCTATTCAAAACAAGTGCAGAGAAAGAATTTGGTGTTGATATTATATCCTCTGATCTGATGGAGATGGCACAGATCGAGTGGCAGAACATCATTAAGGGTAGACCGTACTGGATGAGCAAGAACGTGCGCACAATCAATTTTGCAAAGTTTCTCTGCTATTACACCAGCAAAAAGACCTGTCTGGATCTCAATGTGACAATCAGCGGTAGTGACAGGGCGGATTATATCAATCAGTGCATTGGTGCAATGATCCAGAAGTCCATCCGGGATAAGGTAGAGGATGCCTGCGGAGCGGCCGGCATTATTCTTAAGCCGAGCGGCACATATAATCCGGCGGGTGCAATCGACTATGTAATGCCAGGCAGCTTTGCAGTGACAGAGAAGAACAGCAACGGGGATATCCTTGGGGTTATATTTATTGACCGGCGGATCAAGGGAGATAATTACTATACCAGATTGGAGTATCAGCACTTTACATCTTCAATCTCTGACGATGGAGAAGGAGTTGGAAGAACATACACCATTGAGAATAAGGCTTTCAGATCAAAGGGCAGCGACAGTCTGGGGCGCAGTATTGCACTGGCAGATGTACCGGAGTGGAAGAATATACCGGAATCAGTCACAATCTCCAATGTGGAAAAGCCATTGTTTGGGTATTTCAAGATGCCGTATAACAACACCATTGACTATACATCACCGGAGGGGGTGGCAGTATTTGCGAATTGTATCGAGGAACTGCGCAATCTGGATGTAGCTTGGAGCAGGAAAGATGATGAAGTCGATGATTCGCAGCATATTACATTTATTGATGAAAATGCATTGATGAAACGCGATAAGAATACTGGAGATAAGGAAAGACTTGAACTTCCAAGATTTGTAAAGGGATTGAGGATGGGGGTTGAAGCTTCTAATACGGTTAATGAACATGTGCCAACACTGTTGACAGAACAGAGAGTTGCAGATATTAATTCCATTTTATCTATGATATCAACCAAGGCAGGATTCTCACAGGGGCAGTTTGTTCTTGATCGCAAGACAGGGATCACCACAGCAACGGAGATTGAAAGTGACGACAGCGAGACCGTGGAGACCATTACAGATATGAGGAATGCACTGAAATCTGCGATTAAGGATCTGGTATATGCACTGGACAAATACTGCGATGTATTTTTTAATATGCCGAGCGGGTACGTCAACGCACTGGATGAAAGCGTAGCGGATGAAGATGTATTTTATTTTAAGGATCTGTTAGCATCGTTTGAACAGGATCGAACCAGAGCATATCAGCTTATGATGAACGGTGTATACAGTAAACGAAAATACCTCAAAGAGTATGAGGGATTTAATGATAAAGAGATTGATGAGATGTTTGCGGAGTGTGACGAAGAAAATGCAGGGGAGGACAAAGGTGGACTGTACGGGGAGGAATAAAGATGGTGCTAAAAATAATCATGCTCTTATTTTGTGTTTCATTTATAGAAGAAATGGATAAGGCAAGGAAAAAGAAAAAAATATGTGACACAATTTACTGGGGATTTTTAATGGTAAGTGCGGCGATTGCAGTATGGGGGATGTAAATGAGGTACGACAGGACCGTTGGAAACGTAAATATAAGGCTTGATACAAGCAGAATTGACGGAAATCTTAGACGCGCACAGGATAAACTGGACATGCAGGTCTTGAATGACATGATTCCATATATGCCGTTTCAACAGGGATCTATGGTAGGAAAGACGAATATTATTGAACCTGGATTGATTGAGACGGATGTGTCATATGCGCATTATCAGTATATGGGAGAATTGTATCTGACAGAGGATGGAAGATCATGGGCACACAGCGGAGAAAAGAAATATCCGACTGGCAGACCATTGCACTACGATGCGAACGGGCATCCGGAAGCTACGGATCATTGGTTTGAGAGAGCAAAGGAAACGCATGGTCAGGAATGGGTTGATTTGGTTAAAAGAGAGGTAGGAAGAAGATAATGTTAACGCCGGATTATTTTTACGGAAAATCAGATAAACTGATAGAAATGTATCAGGAACTGGAAGATTGGATTATCAGTGATATAGCAATGCGTTTGATAAAATCCGGGGAAATGTCTGGAACTACTGATCGGGAACTTTGGAAACTCCAGCAGATGGGATTGCATCATACTGAAATTGTAAAAAGAATTTCAAAAATGACAGGAAAGAGCAGGGACGAAGTGCGGCGTTTATTGCGTGATAGTGTTATGACATCATTCTCTGATGATGCAGAGGTTTTAAAACGGCTTGGAGATGTTCAAACACCTTTGCAAAATAATGCAGCCATCATGGCAATGAATGCCGAAATGATGAAAACATTCGGAGAATTGAATAACCTTACGCGGACAACTATGTTGCAGACGCAGAGAGATTTACTCAATATGCTGAATGAGGTAGATTATCGTGTGGCATCTGGTATGCAGTCGTATAACAGTGCAATATGTGAAGTGCTTGACAGATATGCACAGAGCGGCGTTGTGATTGATTATCCGACGGGTGCCAGGCGTTCTTTAGAAGCGGCAGTGCGTTGTTGTGTCGTTACTTCTATGAATCAGACGGCTGCTCAGGTAACTAATCAATACATAGTGCAAAAAGGAATAGAGTATGTTCTTGTATCGGCACATATGGGAGCGCGGCATAGCAAAAAGTTCCCGGATGGAATACCATCACACGATCATTGGCAGGGAAAAGTATATAAAATCGTCGGGAGAGATAAAGACACACCAAATCTGTTAGATGCAACCGGATACACCGTAGATCCAAAGACAGGACAGGGAAGAGTTGTAGATCCTCTTGGACTGCATGGATATAATTGCAGGCATTCCCATAAGCCGTGGGATAAGTCTCTGCGAAATCCTTATGTTGATGCAGATGGAAATCCTAAAATTAATGTGCACGAGAGCCAGGAATTGTATGAGAAACAACAGCAGCAGAGATCAATGGAGCGTGCTATTCGGCAGACCAAGCGCGAATTGCTGGCAAAACAGGCAGAGTTAAGCGACATAGCAGAGACTGATGTAAAAGATATGTTGCAGCCACAATATGATAAACTTGCTTATAAACTGCGGATACAGAATCAACAGTATAAGCAATTCTGTGCGGATAATGGATTGCAGACACAGGCTGATAGAATCAAGGTGGCAGGGTTTAAGCGGGCGCAGTCGGCAAAGGCAAACGGCAGGGCGACGGCTTATAGCAATGCAGAATATAGCGAGTATAAGAATAATCTTGGAAAAAATATGGTAAGTAAAGAAGAATTTTCAAGAATTATGAATGACAAATCAGAAAAGAAATTGTTTAAACATTATACTGATTCTGTTAAAAATGGAGACGTGTCACCTCTTACGGATTATGACATATATCAGAAAATTGCAACGGAGTTGCGTGAAAAATGTATTGGACTAAAAACTTCGAATGGTATAGAATTAAAGGAGATTAGCTTACATAGTATAGATAGAGTGATAGGATCCGTGGAAAAGAGAAGAAGTGGCGTAACGATAGATGGTATAGTAGAAGCTCTTACATCTCCAGATGCTAAGATTATGGATCCGATATATAATAAAACAAAAACAAAAGTGAGTCAAAAATTTATCTACAAGACCACAGAAGTGTCTGTTAATCCAATCGACCATATTTTGATCCAAGCAAATCCACATCATAGGGAGCGAGAATAATGTTTATTGATGAAAACGATATAAAAGTATTAGAAGATGATTATATTCCAAATATCAGAATGCTTATGAAAGATAAAAGTGTGAGTGATGTCTTAGATATGATAGACAATATAATAATAGAAGATATTTTGGATAACGACAATGAACCAAGTGAAGTCGGAAGAAAGTTACAACTGATCTATGACAGAATTCAAAGAGATAATGAGTAAGATTTTTATTTTGGCACAAATTATATCCCAATATGAGTTATTATAATATTGCCAGATGGGTTTCACTTATTCATTCTGAGCCTCCTTTCATGTAATACAGCACATGGCACCTTGAAATACAGGTGCTTTTTGTGCGCTTAAAAAATGGCACAAATCTTTTTCAATCTCATGATACAATTAAGGCATGAGGTAAAAGATATGGAAAACATAGAGAAAATGATCGACGAAAAAAAGAAACAGATGGCGGAGTCATTGAAAAAAGGAAATTCGGTAGAAATCCATGCTTCTAAAGACGGAATCAAGGTATATGAGGTAAGGAAAAAGAAAGTTTGATAATTGGCGCATAGAAATGGCTATGTGTAACAGCTAAAAGGAGCTGACTTCTTGGAAAAATCTAAGAGGTTGGCTCTTTTTGTTTTTGGGAAATAGTTCAACAGGAAGAATAAAAACAAAAGATGTGGGTTCAAATCCCGCTTTCCCGACTGCCAGCTATGGATCAAATAGCAACTCATTCGTGCCGGGCTGACCGGATTAACAACTTTTAAGAAAGAGAGGAACTCGTAAATGAATATTATCGACAAATTGAAAACTCTTGGCGTTGAGGTTACGCCAGAGATCGAAAAGGCTTTTCCTGGGGAATTTGTATCGGATCTGGAAGTACAGAAGAAAAACGAAAAGATTATAACCTTGGAAAATGAGAAAAAAGAGCTTGAAACCAAACAGGAGAACCTTGAAAAGGAACTGCAGACCCTGAAAGATGCCGCCCCGGATGCTGATGCGCTGAATCAGAAAATTGCTGATTTGACCGCGACGCTCGAGAATGAGCGTAAGGAACGCAAGGAAAAGGATGAGGTTGCAAGACTCGACAGCCTTGTGACAGATTTCTTTGCAGATAAGCATTTTGTTAATGCTATTACAGCGGATGCAATCAAGAAACAGCTTGTTGAAACCCTTAATTCGGATGAAGCGAGAGGAAAGAGCGTTTCTGATCTGTTCGATGCAATCGTAAAGGATGAGAAGGGCAATTACAAGCCGGATATCCTCATTGACGACAAAACATTCCAGGCGCAGCAGAAGCGTAGCCAGATTGTCGGGAATAACATCAACCAGCCAGACGGAGCAAAACTGTCTACGGCTGAACTTATGAAAATGAAAAATCAGAACCCGGATATGGATATCACACCATATCTGAGACGAGGAAAGGAGAAATAATAAATGGCATTATTTGACTTAGTAAATTTTAATGGCGAAGTATTCGATGCTGCTGTGCGTGAGACACCGAACCTTCGTCTGAATGAATTGCTTCATTGTGGCGCTATTGTGGAGCGCGGGGAGTATGCTTCCATGCTGCCGGATCAGAAGGGCGGTAATTTTATCACAACTCTGATCAAAGAGCGTTTGTCCGGAAAGACCGTGAACTATGACGGTAAGACAAACATTACGGCAGAGGAGCGCGGAAACTATTCTATGGGGCGTATCGTTGTTGGACGTGCGCAGGGATGGACGGAAAAGGACTTTGTTTCCGACATTTCCGGTGACGATTATTCTGCAGCAGCGGGAGAGGTTGCAGAATTCTGGGATGATGTAGACCAGGATACGCTTCTTAGCATCCTTAAAGGCGTGTTCTCTATGGCTACCGGAGAGGGAAAGAACTTTGTAACAAAGCACACCTACGACATTTCCGCAAATGAGGACGGTACTTTTGGTGCCACAACACTCAACACCGGTATGCAGGCAGCGCTTGGTGATAAGAAAGCAAACTTTGCGCTTGTTATTATGCATTCCCGCACCGCCACTATTTTGGAGAACCTTAATCTCTTAGAGTATATGAAGTACACAGACGGAAACGGAATCGAAAGAAACCTTCCGCTGGCAACCTTAAACGGCAGAATCGTGCTTGTAGACGATACTATGCCGACAGAGGAAGTCAAAGAATCTTCTCCGGGCAAAGGAGACGGATATACAAAATATACTACCTATGTTCTTGGAAACGGGGCAATTGAGTTTACAAACTGTGGTGTAAAGGTTCCATCCGAGATGGATCGTGATCCGGCAAAAAACGGTGGAGAAACAACTCTGTATACAAGACAGAGAAAAGTGTTCGCCCCATACGGCATTTCTTGGAAGAATACAAGCATCGTATCTCCAACAGCTGATGAACTGGAAACAGGAACAAACTGGGAGATTGCGCACAACAATTCTTCTGATAAGAATGCTACTTATCCTATCAAGGCGATCAATATTATGAGAATCATCACCAGAGGGTAGCAGGAAGGGGATTTCTGATGGGATATACCACATTTGATTTCTATAAAGAAAAATACTATGGGGATTCTATCGAGGAATCCCTTTTCCCAAAGTGGGAAGATCGTGCATCTAACAAGTTGAATCAGTTGACCTACGGGCATATTGATGATGCTGCCAAGGAAGAATTTGACGAGAAAATCCAGAAAGCCACCTGTGCATTGGCTGATCTGCTCTATCAGATAGATTTCAAGACCAGTCATGCCAGTGACGAAAAGGGCGGCAATGTGAAGTCAATGTCCTCTGGCGGTCGGTCGATCAGCTTTGGAAGTAATGAAACACTTATTGATAAGGTGATTGGGGATAAGGTAGCGCAGAGCCGGTTGTGTTATGACACGGTATGTGAATACCTGTCCGGCACCGGATTATTGTATGCGGGGGTGTGATGATGCTTTTGAAAAGATTATTCTGCAAACACAAGATGATGCCGTATGGATATGTTGATGTGCATATTGGTGGAAATCATTACCAGCGCAAACATATTTGGAAGTGCGTTAAATGCGGTAAGGAGCGTGGCTTGTAATGGGATTCTTTGATAACAAGACTGTCACACTATTCAATCGCTCATTCAACGCGGAAACCGAAGAGGAAACATATTATCCGACCCTGCTCGAGGGTGTAGACCTTGTGGAAACCAAGGGAGCAAATGTCTCCAAGAGCGGCATGGACAGCGCGGATGCAGTGAAACTGTATGTTGATTTTGGCAATATTGCCAAACCATACCTCCCCCCGAAAGAGTGGGAAAACATGCCGGACAAATGCAAGCAGTACTTTTTGACATTTAATCCGGCACAGGATTTCTTTATCAAGGGGGATCATACGGGTACAATACTGCCGAAAAATGATGCCTATCAATGGCTGCTCGATCACTGTGACGATTGCTACAAGGTAACAACGATTGATAAATACGAGGATATTTTACCTCATTTTGAAGTAGGAGGCGTATAAATGGCAGAGCCAGAAAAACTTACAATACAGGATGCAGAGAACGCACAGAAAGGCATTCTTGCACTTGCTCTGGCATATCCGGACTATCCAAAGCTGTTTAAGGCTGACAATACGACGATAAGATGGAACTCCATCAAGGCGGATAGATCCATTGGATTATTCCCCATACAGGGTGCGGTATATCTGAAAAAGTATGTCAGTGGCAGCTATGTGGCGCAGATGCCTTTTCAGATACTTTATAAGTGCTCACCGACTACCAACAGGGCGAGCATTGAAGCACAGGAGATGTTGAATAACCTTGCGGCATGGATGGAAGAGAGCGGAATTGAGTTTAAAGATCCACATCTGACATTACAGTCAATTACGAGGACATCCCCGGTATATGGTGGCGAGCAGGATGAAAAAACGGTTGTGTATGCCATTAATATACAGCTGAAGTATTTTTATAAAAAATAACAGGAGGAAGATACATGAAAACGAATTTACAGTTTTTCGCAGAAGATCGTACCAACATGGTGTCATTACTTGATATTGGTACTCTCATCGGCAGCACAGCCAAGATCGTAGAGATGGGCGATGGCTACAAAGAGATCACAGAGGACTGGGGACCGAATACAGAGTCAACCCAGTACGTCAACATGAAAAACGCAAATAACACGGTAAAGGGATATGAGTTTTCGACAACACCGGAGCGTGATTATATGTCTGATGATATGCAGACTGCAATCGACACGATGTTCAAAATGTTCCCGACTGGAAAGCAGTGTGAGACATATTATTACAGATATTACAAAACAGACATTACAAAAAATACAGGCGATTGCATCCGAGTCCCGGTTACGGTATGCCCGTCAAGCACAGGCGGCTCCGGCGGCGATACGCTGACATCTTCGATTCAGATCAACGGAAATGGTGCGGTAGAACTTGGAACGATCACGATCGCCGGTGATGGCACATTTACATGGGCGGCGAAAGCGTCCGGTACATCAGGAAAATAATAAACGGTGTTAATCAAAAATTAGCATAATCGGGTGGGTTCCTTTAAGTCCTGCCCGATTTCTGAAAGGATGGTAATTCCATGGAAGAATTAGTATTAGACAGTGGTGTCAGAAAAATCGCAATTAAAAATGAGGACGGGGATGTCATTACCGTGTTGAGTATCAATGTCGCAGATGCCGACACAGCCGAGCGATTCGGACAGGTCATCAACAAACTGGAAAGAATCTCCGAGAACTGTGAGAAAGAGGCGGCAGCATGGAAGAAAGAACATGCACAGGATGAGGTAGATTCTGACAACGTTGATGTTGAGTCGGTTTTACAGGCAAACAGAATCCGGGTGAAGTACCTGAAACAGATTGCAGCAGAGATCGACGGTCTGTTCGGGGAAGACACAGTAAAAAACGTGTATGGAGATTTCACGCCGGATGAGACGGCACTGGTGGAATTTGTTGAGAAGATTATTCCGGTCATGAATAAACTCTTCGGCAAGCGTTACGAGATGACCAGAAAACGCTATAACTCCGGCAGAAAAGGAGCACGGGCATGATTAACGTCATGCTCGATCCGCTGCCTGAGGAATGGAACGGGTACAAGGTCAATGCGTCATTTCGTATCGGCATACAGGTATTCCTTGTGCAGTATGACAAAGAACTGAATGAGTATGAGAAGAGTGATGCGCTGATCTATCTGCTGTTCGATGAACGGGAGCACCCGGACGGGGATGATCTTCGCCAGTGTGTGGAGTGGTTTCTAAATGGCTGGTTCCATGACAAACCAGGATCATCAAAAGATAACCGCAGACTGGTAGATTACGACATTGACCAGTGGCGTATTTATGCAGATTTCCGGCAGATATATGGGATCGATCTCTCCTTGGATGATATGCACTGGTGGATGTTCAATGGTCTGCTCTGGAATATGCCTTATAAACAGTCATCATTCCAACAGGTTATAGAAATCCGCAGGAAGAAAATCACATCCAAGATGGGAAAAGAAGAGAGACAGGCGATCAAGGAAGCACAGGAAATGTATGCATTAGAGCAGCCGGAAGAAAAGAAAGAGTATACCGAGGATGAGAAAACAAAGATTGACAAATACGATCAGATGATGGCAGAGATCAGAGCAAAGAAGAAAGCAGAAAAGGAACTTGGATTAGTTTAGGGAGTGAGGATTGCATATGGCTGATGGATATGATGGAGAAATCAGAATAAGGACATTAATTGAAAATGGAGATGCATCCAGCAGCCTGTTGCAGTTGGAGTCACGGTTTCAGAAACTGACGCGGGAATCACAGCGTCTTACCGATCAGATGCGGCAGATGGAGCGGCAGAAGATTCCAACAGACCAGTATAAGGATTTGCAGAATACTTTTGATTCGCTTGTCGCAAATGGACGTCAGTTATCGGAGAAATTAAAAAACACAGAAAAATATGTTCCAACGAGAGCGTATAAAGAAGCAGAGGCGGCACTTGACCGCGTCAGTGGCAGACAAGCGCAATTAAATCATCGGATGCAGGAATGGGTGGCACTTGGGCGTAATACAGATTCTGTTTCGTATAGAAAAATGCAAATGGAAATGGCTGATTGCGAAAGGGAGTCAGACAGACTTATAGATGCTTTAAACCGGATGGAAGAAGCTGGGCAGGATCGCCAAATAAATGATAAATGGAAAGATTTGAAAAATCAGATGCGACAGGTAGGACAGGAAGCCGCACAGATACACGCTGAAATGATGCGTATGGAAAATGAAAATGCAGCTTATATTGATCCACGAAATACAGAAGAGTATCAGCGTCTGGCGACAAGATTGCGTGAGGTAAATGAACAATTAGATATCATGAACCAGAGAATGCGCGAGGTTGTGGATCGTGAGGGTGAAATGGACACAAGTGCCGGAGGGCGTTTTGGGAATATCCAGGGTGCCGTGCAGCAGGTAAATAGGGCAATCGAGAAATTTATAAAACGTGTAAAGAAAATTGCATTGACTATATTAGTGTTTCAATTTGTATCAAAGGCATTTCGAACAATGATCGAAGGGATTAAAACAGGTATTCAGAATTATGCAAGATATTCTGAACAGTTTAACCAGAAGATGTCAGAAATGAAATCAGCTACGCTGAATTTAAAAAATTCTATTGGAGCTGCGGCGATACCGATTGTTAATGCGTTAGCTCCAGCATTAACAGTTTTATGTAGTTGGCTGACGAAGGCGATAAATCTTTTTAATAAGTTTATATCTGCATTATCAGGGAAGAAAACGTGGACTCGAGCGAAAGAACAACAGGTAGATTATGCAGCGTCTCTTGATAATACCGCCAATGCTGCAAAAAAAGCAAAGGGAGCATTGCAGGGATTTGATGAATTAAATGTGATTAACTCTAATGATTCCGGCAGCAGTGGAGGTGGTTCTGGCGGCTCCGGTGTGGGAATTGATTATGAGGAGGTTCCACTGACTGAAAAGGATTTTGCGTGGATTGAAAAAATAAAGAAAATTTTTGAATCCATACTACCTGTCGTGGTAGCGATCGGAGCGGCATTATTAGCATGGAAGATTGCAACTTTCCTTTCAGATTTGATAAAAGTACATCCTATCCTTGGAAAAATATTATCTGTATTGGCAATTATTGTTGGGGTGGCATTGGCAATTTACAGCTATTTGCATATGTGGAATGAAGGCGTCGATTGGCAGGGATTAATAGGCTACATTGTTGGAGTATCGCTTGCTTTTGGCGGTTTGTATGCGCTGTTCAGCCCTCTTGTTGCTGGTATATTTTTGATTATAGCATCTGCGGCGGGACTTATATTAGCGCTTAAGGATATCAGTGAAAATGGATTGAATGCAAAAAACGCATCGTTATTATTGGTATCTGCAATAGGATTGATAGCTGGAACGTTTTTGGCACTCGGAACAACTGCAGGTGCAATTATGATGATTTTAACAGGTGGTATTCTTACGGCAATTAGTTTTGTTGATATGTTAAATAATGGATTTAGCTGGATGAAAGAAATTCTTATGCTGATTGGCATTGCATTGATGGCGGTAGGAGCGATTATACTGGGTGCGCCTGTACTGGTTACGGCAATTATAGCAGCAATTGTAGCAGTAGTACTTACTTTGGTGGTTGTTATAAAAGAACACTGGGAAGAAATAAAAGAATGGTTTTCAAAAGTTGGTGATTGGGTCAAAGAACATATTGTAGATCCGGTCAAAGAAAAATTTTCAGAATTATGGACGGCAATTTGTGACATATGGGGCAACGTATCAGATTGGGTTAAAGAACATATCGTTGATCCGGTTAAAGAAAAAGTCACAGAATTATGGACGGCAATCAGTAATATATGGGGCACAGTATCGGAATGGTTTAGTGAACATGTTATTGAGCCGATTGTTACATTTTTTGAAGGCTTAAAGAAGAGAGTGGGACAGATTTTCGAGGGTTTGTGGATTATTATACAGGCTATTTGGATTATCGTATCAGGTTGGTTTAATGAACATGTTATTGAACCGGTAGTGGCATTTTTCAAAGATTTATGGGAAAAAGTTTCTACATTTTTCAAACAACTTTGGGAAGATATAAAAGCGGTATGGAACACGGTATCGGAATGGTTTAGCGAACATGTTACTCAACCAGTAGTTACATTCTTTAAGGGAGTATGGGATCAGGTATCTGGATTTTTTAAACGACTTTGGGAAGATATAAAAACAGTGTGGAGTGCAGTATCGGCATGGTTCAATGTAACAGTAATAGATCCTGTGAAAAACGCGTGGAAAACAGCAACAGAAGCAATCGGCGGATTTTTCAAATCTCTTTGGGAGGGAATACAAACTGGAGTTGTAAATGCTATGAATGCAGTTATTGGTGGAATAGAGTCTGCTATAAATTTTATTGTTGGCGGTATTAATAACATCCTTGGCGGTTTTAATAAAGTCGTTTCATGGGCTGCTAAAGTAGCCGAGGTAGACTGGGGCGGAGTTGATCTGGTTCCGACAGTAACACTTCCGAGAGTACATCTTGCCAACGGCGGCATCACAACTGGAAGAACATTCGCAGAAATCGGAGAAGCCGGACGCGAAGCAGTACTTCCGCTCGAAAATAATCTTTCTTACATGAAGCCGCTTGCAGAAATGATCGCAAGTGAGATGAAAGGCGTGCAGACGGTGCGGATCGTAGCGGACGAAGGAAAGATTTTCAAAATTGTAAAGGAAGAGGCAAACGACTATTACCGGAGAACCGGAAGTCCGGCATTTGACTTTTAGGAGAGGAGCGTATAAATGGCATACAGCGGATTTTTAATAAAAGTAGGCAATTACACAGTTCCTTTCCGGTATATAGAGACAAAGAAGTATAAATGTGGGATCAAGGGGCAGGATCTTAATTCTTATCGGGATGCGAACGGAGTATTACACCGGGAGGCATTGAGCAATGTCTCAATTAAAACAGAATGGGAAACACCGGGAGATATAGACGAAGCTGTATTGCGTCCACTGATGGATAATATCAGATCCCAATATTCCAATACAACCGAAAAGAAAGCACTTGTTACCGCATGGATGCCAGAAATCGGTAATTATGTAACGATGTACTGTTATATGCCTGACGTGGAGTATCAGATAGATTATGCAGATGAATGGACGGTCCAGTATGGATCATTCCGGCTGGCATTTATCGGATATGGAGGTGTAGTTGGATGATTGATTTTAAATATGCTGATTTATTTAAACAGAATAGCGTTGATGTCCAGCTTGAAATTATTTCCGATGATGAGAAAATCCATATCACAAATACGGAATTTCATGAGGAAGAGTTTGAATTAACAGAAAGCCTGTGTTCACAGTCTGAATTGACTTTTGGTGCTGTCGAAGCCGGATCTGTAAAATTTAAGGTATCAAATATTTTTCTTCCAATGAAAGGGAGATGGATGACCGTCAAGATGATAATTGGCGGGCACACAGATCAACCCTTTTTGATAGGAAGATTCAAAGGTTATTCCGATACACCGACTGCTGACAGAAAATACCGAGATGTAGTGGCATATGATGCCCTTTATGACATTTTAAATGCAGATGTGGCAGCATGGTATAACACTGTCTTTCCATCCCATAAAGAGCAGCAGAAAGATAAAGATGGAAAAACTACGACTGTTACAGTTTATGATCCGGTCACAATGAAGCAATTCCGGGACAGCTTTTTTAAGCACTTCGGGATTGAGCAGGCTGACATTGATCTTATCAATGACAACATGTCTATTGAAAAAACAGTTGCGGTCACGCCATCCAGTGAGACAAGTTCTGATACAGAGGAATCGAGCACCATAGGCGAATCCGTGAGCGGCAAGGAAGTGTTGTCCTGCATTTGTGAGATCAATGGCTGCATGGGGCACATGGGGCGTGACGGGAAGTTTCATTATATATATCTGGAGCAGAATATACAGGGACTTTATCCGAGAAACGATCTTTATCCGGCAGATGATTTGTTCCCAAGAGATCCGAAAAGCAACCGTATCGGGAAGGATTTATATATAACGGCTGAGTATGAAGATTTTCTTGTTAAAACAATCAATAAGTTACAGATCCGGGAGCAGAAGAATGATATCGGCGTGATTGTGGGTACGGGAGACAATGCTTATGTGATCGAGGATAATTTTTTTGTCTATGGCAAAGGCACAAAAGAACTGAATGGCATTGCAAAAAATATCCTTTCCAAGATCAGAGGGATTGTTTACCGCCCGTTTACAGCGGACTGCAAAGGAAATCCGTGTCTTGAGGTCGGGGATGCAGTGCGGCTGCCGACCAGATATGAACTGATTGAGTCCTATATTCTGAAAAGAACCCTGAAAGGTATACAGGCTTTGCGTGATGATTTGGAAGCGGGTGGGGAAGAGTACCGGACAAACGGGGCGAACGGAATACAGAAAAGTATTTTAAAGCTCAAAGGCAAGAGCAATGTGTTGGAGCGAACCATTGAAAAGACACAGAGTACGATAACTGATGTTGAGAAGGGATTGCAGTCACAGATCACGCAGACCGCAACCGAAATTCGCACAGAAGTTAAAAATACAACGGATGGTTTATCATCGAGAATCACGCAAAATGCGAGCAGTATTACAGCAGAAGTCAAAAGGGCACAGGGGCAGGAAGTTGAACTTGCGGCAGCCATTAAAATTAATGCAGACAATATCACAGCAGAAGTTACCAGGGCGAGTAAAACAGAAGGCGAGTTATCCAGTAAAATAGAAGTAACTGCAACGCAGATTCGTTCGGAAGTCACGGCTTCCCTAAAAGCATGGGATATTGAAGAATATGATGTTACATATTATGGTTTCGGAAATCCCCAAAAAACTTATCCGGCATCGTCACACTACAATGGATGCAGTTTTTTGAATCAGGAAAATGGATACTTTTATGGCTGCGAACCGGACGGTGGAATAAGCAGTGGTAAGTATAAGTGGACATTACTAAAGAAATTTAAACAGCTTGCATCAAATATGTCCAGTGCGATTACACAGACCGCAACGGAGATCAGTTCTAAAGTTACAAGGGAGAGCGTTGTTTCAGAAATCAACCAGTCAGCCGAGGGCATCAAAATCAAAGCAAAACTGCTTGAATTAAAAGGTTCTATGGAAATGACCGGGGGATATATGCATATTCAAACGGAAGAGTCTGTAGAAAACCTTATTGAATTTAAACGCAGTGGAACACTTGTACAGATGGGAACGGATGGATTTCGAACAGTGGAAGGAACGCTTGAAAGTCCAAACCATCAATGTGTCGTTCAATATAATCATATCTCACTAAATAAAGGCGGAACAGACACGGACCACTGCATGATTAATCTGGATGGGGATACCGGTGTTGCTGGATTTAGAGGGGGCGTGATTGACGGCTCAGATAAAAGAATGAAAAATACAATTTCAGACTTGGACAAAAAACGATCATCGGAGTTTATTTATTCTTTAAGTGCAAAATCGTATCGTTATAATTTCGAAAAAGATGGGTTCCATCATGGATTTATTGCACAGGATGTTTTGAAAAAAGCGGAAAAAGGGTGGAATATTTGTCCAAAAACGTTTTCAGACAGCAATGGGAAAAAGTATTACGGACTGAAATATACGGAACTGATTGCTGATCTGGTTGCAACAGTGCAATTACAGCATGAAGAAATAAAAGAATTGAAGGAAACGGTAGGTATTCTATGATAAATGCAAAAATTCGTGAATTTGAAAACGATATTATAAATTATGTAAATTTGTGCGGGGATGTCCCAATCGAAGCTAAGTACCTGGTGTTTAAGGATATTCTGAATCAGATCAAGGAAGAAGCAAACCGACAGGTTACAGTAGAGCGGGAACAAATGAAGCTTGCAAAGGAAAGGGAGAGTGAGGATCATGAATAAAGCGCATATTGATATTAATTGGGAGAATTACCCGAGTGATGAAACACCGCTTAATGAAAGAAACCTCAATAAAATGGATGGCTCGATTGATATCATTGATGATCGTGTAATCACTCTTGATACCACGAAAGCCACAAAAGCAGAGGTAGCAACTCTTGTTGCGGATGTGACCTTTAAGGAATCGACGGGAATTATCACAATCACGAAAAAGAACGGTTCCAAAGTTATGATCGATACGCAGATGGAGAAGATCGCGATCAACTTCGATTATAACCCGACTACACAGCAGATTATTTTGACTCTGATCGATGGTACGAAGCAGTACATAGACCTGTCGGCACTGATTACACAGTATGAGTTCTTTGATTCTGATACGGTAGCTTTTTATATTGACAAAGACGGAAAGGTATCAGCTATTGTCAAAGAGGGAAGCATTGAGGAAAAGCATTTAGAGCCTAACTATCTTGCGAAAATCAAAGTGGAAGTGGCAAAGGCAGAGTCAAGCCAGCAGGCAGCGGCAATGTCTGAAATAAACGCCAAAGCAAGTGAGAATGCCGCAAAAGCCAGTGAAACAGCGGCAAAAACATCCGAAACCAATGCCAAAGCGTCAGAGACAGCAGCGGCGAAGTCAGCCACGGCGGCAGCAATATCCGAGACTAACGCAAA
The DNA here is from genome assembly GCF_003470905.1 of Roseburia sp. AM23-20. Taxonomy (NCBI): domain Bacteria; kingdom Bacillati; phylum Bacillota; class Clostridia; order Lachnospirales; family Lachnospiraceae; genus Roseburia; species Roseburia sp. AM23-20. The sequence goes on along the minus strand of NZ_QRHS01000023.1, from coordinate 48,777 downwards.
AGCCAGTGAGACATCCGCCAGTCAGTCTGCAGCCACAGCCACAAGTGAAGCGGTATCTGCCAGCCAGTCCGCCAGAACCGCCATAGATAAAGCCACAATCGCAACGCAGAAAGCAACAGAGATCATCGGTAAAGCCGAATCTGCAGCAGATAGTGCAACCAAAGCACAGAGTTATGCTGTTGGTGGTACAGGAAGCAGAGAGGGCGAGGATTCTGACAATGCCAAGTATTACTATCAGCAGGCAAAAGATGTATCAGAAGGACTTAAAGGTGGATTGCAGCCACACGGAACAGTTGCATTTGCAGATCTTCCGGCACTTGCGGATGTTAGCACAGGGTGGATGTTCAATATTTCAGACGAATTTACAACCACGGATGATTTTAAAGAGGGAGCCGGGAATGTAATTCCGGCAGGTGCCAATATTTATAAAACATCAGATGAAAAGTGGGACGTGCTTGCCGGAACTCCAGTTACCGGAATCAAAGGTGTAAATGAAGATTCTTTCCGCAGGGGCAATGTAGAACTCACAGCAGAAAACGTCGGTGCAGTGGCAACTGGTGGAGATACAGCAGAGAATACAGCAACTTTTACGAGTAGTGATGTGGCAGACGGATCATCGTCAGCATGGACGAATGTATCGAAATTATCAAGTGGCGAAAAACACTCTTCAATTTTTGCGAAGGTGTCACAGATGTTCAAGAATGTGCGGTATCTCTATAAAATGCTTGGAACAACGGATATTTCTAAGATTGGGAATGGGACATGCACGGGAGCGATATCATCGTTAAACAGCAGTTTAACAAATAAGCATTACATTAGAATTGAAAAAAGTGATTGGTCCGGAACCTTAGGGGACTTCATACCGCTACAGGATTCCACTGAAAAAGTAATTAATCTGATCGCACATAATGAACTTGACGACACCTATCCTGCTGTACGTGTTGGTCGGGCTGATGCAGATCACGATGGTAATGATATTCCGACCACATATTTAAAGAAATCCGACGCCAAAACCATGTTCAATACCGGATACCGTCAGGTAAGCAGTAACGAATTTAATAAATACTTCTCCGATACATGGAGTTATGCAGGCGCAGACGGATTATCTATTGATTCCGGAACGTGGCTGGTAAATTATTACTGTTGGGTTTCTGAAAGTTCTGCCGTGGATGTTATATCATTAAAAAGTACCGTCGATCAGGCGATTGGAATCACCGCCCCAAATAACGGAAACGGTGGCACGTGGCTGACCATGCATGAAATAATATCCGGCAAGGCAGTTAACAACTTAAAGTTTTTGATAAAAGTGCCAAAAGCGGTGACGTTCGGGCAGATCAGTACAAAGATAACTGCTATAAAACTGTGTTAAATATTAAATATATAAAACGCAGACCTTAATTCTTATTGTCTGATAAGCTTGTGAAAAAACGTAAAATGAATATGGGACGTTATAATAAGTTGCTGAACCGACTATAACACCTATGTTATCTGAACCATTGCCAGCCATGGAGGCATCGTTGTGTGGACCGCCGCAGATAAAACCGCCAAGAATTGTGTGCCCCTGTGCTATTAAATTATCAATTTCAGTGGTTTTTTCGCCGACATATCCCCAATAGGTATATTTTGGGAAAAATGCTTTGCTTTCATTGGTAGTAACGCCTTCGAACTCTATAACAATGGATTTCACCTTGTTTTTTTTAATAATATTATCAACCTCTGTCTGTGTATAATATTTCTTTAAACTGCTGTTTTACGAACAAAGCGGACAACTTGGCACAAAAGAAAAACTATGTAGAAATATAATAAAATCAAGAGCCTAAGAGCCGATTACATGACCATGTGTTGTGTAGCCGGCTCTTTTAAATAACAAGCCTTCGGGCAGAAAGAGAGGAAAAAAGAAAATGGAATCAATTATAACCGCATTAATCACAGGGGGGCTTGCACTGATTGGCACTGCACTGACAGTCAGTAGCAGTCAAAAAAAGACTGAACACAAACTGGAAACCGCACAGGCGGTCACAGATTGCAAGATTGAAGAGCTGACACGCGAGGTAAGATTACATAACAACTTCGCACAGCGCGTTCCAGTAATGGAAGAACAGATCAGGGTAATTAACCACAGAATAGCAGATTTAGAGGAGGAGTGATATTATGGCAGATTTAGGATTTTTAACAGAATTTATGGTGCCGGTAATAGTAGGGATTTGCCTTTGCGTCGGCTATGTAATTAAGAAATGGATTAAGGACGTTGATAACAAGTGGATTCCTACTGTATGCGCCGTTTTGGGCGTTATATTAGCAATTTGGATGAATGGATGGAGCGTTTCTCCATCAATCATTTTAAGCGGCTTATTCAGTGGATTAGCAAGCACCGGTTTACATCAGTTATTCAAACAGTATTTAGAGAAAGGCGGTAAAACAGAATGAGAGATATTAAAGCATTACACCCGGATTTACAGGAGAAAATCACACTTTTACAGAAGAAATGTGCGGCTGCCGGAATTACGATCGGCATTGGAGAATGTTTGAGGACGAAAGCAGAGCAGGATGCTTTATATGCAAAGGGCAGGACAAAGCCGGGAAAGATCGTCACAAATGCCAAAGGATTCAGTTACAGTTCCATGCACCAGTGGGGCGTAGCCTTTGATTTCTACTTGAAAATGGATGTGGACGGGGACGGTAAAACTTCGGATGATGCATTTAATAATTCTACCGGATTATATAATAAGGTAGGAAAAATCGGGCAGAGCATCGGCTTAGAGTGGGGCGGATCATGGAAATCCATTAAGGACAGACCACATTTCCAGTTACCAAACTGGGGAAGCACTCCGACAAAGTTGAAAAAAATGTACGGCACACCGGAGAAATTCATGGCTGTCTGGAAAAAGAGTGGACAGGCTGCCACAGCCACCAAGACGGAATATAAAGCCGGGAACTGGTACCGTGTGAAAGAAGCTGTCCCGGTCTGCAACGGTTATTACGGCGAGCACGGCAAGTATATTTACTTATCCAACCAGATCAAGACATCCTGTGACAATAAGAATGGTATCGGGTACTTGCACAATGGTGCCGACATTAAGCCGGTAGAGGTCAGAAAGTTCGATGACGGATCCGTGTGGTTCAAGCTGGACGCCACGATCGCATGTCTAGCTGTGGGCGTGGATGGAAAAGTTTATATTGGATGATGAGAGTGAGCCGATGCATATAAAATTGTACCGGCTCATAGTGCTTTTTAATCAGGCTTAATTCTTAACGGTTAGCAACAAATTAGTAACAGTTCGCTCAAAAGTACCAAAAAATCAAGGAAATTCTTACTTATTTATTAATATTTGCTTAAAATCCCTTATAAACTATATTCAAAAGGAAAATTGTGCTACAATACCAATGATGGCAGTTTATGTGAAGAACTGCCCCCAAAAGAGGAAAAATAAGAGGATGGGAGGCAAAATGTTATGATAAAAAAGAAACTGGAATGGTTAAAGCGCGGTCTGTGCATCACATTGGCGGGTGCTATGATCATCTGTTCCGATACCATGACATTTGCGGCAGAAGCTACAAACGGACAGGTAGTAGGGCAGGCAGAGGATACAGAAAATGAGACCGGAGTTTTAGCAGATGAGCAGTCAGAGCAGACAAAAGAAAATGGTGAACAGGAGAATCCATCTGAGGTAACAGGACAGACCGAGGTTACGGAAGCAACTGAAACTGAGGAGACAACCGAAGTTACGGAGACAACCGAAGCGACAGAGGTAACCGAGGCTACGGAGACAACTGAAGCGACAGAGACGACCGAAGTTACGGAAGCAACTGAGACGGCTGAAGAGACAGAAGCTACCGAGGAAACAGAGATTAAAGAAGCAGCGGCAAACGGAGTTATTATCAGTAAAAAAGACAGATATGAAGTTGTCAGTGCCGGAGAGACGGTTGCACTTCCGGGATATTCGTTTGAGACAACAGGAGATAACGAGCCGGAGGTCGAGTGGCTGATCGATGACAACAGTGTAGCGGCACTTACCACATCGATGGTAAATGGAAAGCTTACAGGACAGGTAAAGACGCTTACAGCAGGTGTCGCAGTCCTCACACTGCAGGTAAAGGACAATCCAAGTGACAAGGATACATATTATGTTGTTGTAAAACCGGAAAAGGCACCTGCAAACTGCACCGCTGAGACTACATATAATACGGTAAGTCTGAACTGGGCAAAGGCAGCAGATGCAGATGGTTATACCATCACACGAAAAGTGGAAGGCGCAGATACAGAGCAGACGATCGCACATGTGGATGGCGTGGATGCAGTATCATATAAAGATACGGGAGTACAGACGGGGAACATTTATATTTATCATGTATACGCATATACGAAATACACAAACAACGGACAACAGGATTATGCCAATACGGATACATATGCAACCATAAAAGCAGCACCACAGCTTGGAAAAGCTGCATTGACATCGGTTACAGCGGAAGGCTACAGCAGCCTGACACTGAAATGGGAAGAAGTGGATGGTGCAACCGGATATATCGTATATCGTTCCACAGATAAGTCAAAAGTGGATACGCAGATCATGGATATCACGAATGGAGCAGTAAGTTATGTGGATACAGCACTGACAGCCGGAAACACTTATTATTATAAAGTACAGCCATATTGTGTGGTCAATGGTAAAAAGGTTTATGGCGATGCATCCGGTATCCTTTCCGGAAAACCGCTTCCGTCAGCAACAAAACTGACTGCAGAATCAGCAGGTTATAAAGAAGTAAATCTGACATGGAGTGCAGTGGATGGGGTGACAGGTTATGAAGTTTACAGAAAAACGTCATCATCTTCCTACAAAAAGATCGCAACTGTAGCAGGCGAAAAGACAGGTTACAGTGATACAAAGGTTACAGCAGGTACAGCTTATACATACAAAGTAAGAGCATATAAAACGGTTAATGGAAGTCAGGTATATGGAGATTATTCCAATGAATCGACAGCAACCCCTGCTTTAGAGGCACCACAGATCGCACTTAAAAATGCGTCTTACAACAGTGTGACGATCACATGGAACCAGATCAGTGGTGCACATGGTTATAAAATATATCGTTCTACCAAAAAGGACAGCGGATACAGAAAAGTTAAGACTGTCAATGATAAGACAACACTTACTTATACCGATAAAAAATTATCCGTAGGAAAAAAATATTACTACAAAGTCTGTGCATTCCGTACGGTTGGAGATAAGGATGTAGCAGGAAAATATTCTGATGTACAGACGATCAAAGCAGCACCGGAAGCAGTAACATTAAAATCAGAAGCAGCAGGTGCAACAGCGGTCAAACTGACCTGGAATAAAGTTAACATGCCATCGACCGGTGGCGGATATGCTGTATATCAGATCGTAAACGGTGCTGACCAGCTGCTGAAACGGTGCAGTACAAAGAGCACTTCCTATACGGTGACAGGACTTACACCTGGTCAGAAGTACACGTTTAAAGTAGTTTCTTTTGCAAAAGATAAAAATGGAAAAAGAGCATATGGTGGAACTTCAAATGAGCTTACCGCAACACCAAAACTTCTTCCGGTAACGATCGATACGATCAAAGCCGGCAAATATAACAGCGTTGTATTGACATGGAATGTGACTTCTGCCGGGGATGAGGACGGATACCTTGTTTATCGTTCAACTTCCAAAAAAGGAAAATATAAGCAGATCGGAAACGTAAAAAGAAAGAGAGGAGCCATGACCGGATCTTATACAGACAAGACTGTCAAGATCGGTAAAAAATATTATTATAAGGTAGTGACCTATAAAAATATTGCAGGTGGCAAAGTGCTTCGCTCCTCTTATTCGCCTGCAAAAGGAATTACAGCTTCACCGAGTGTCACAACTGTAAAAATTAAATCAGCAGGAAATGAAAGCCTGAAAGTTACATGGAAAAAGGTAAAAGCATCCAAAAACAGCTATGTAAAGGGATATGCAATTTACCGCAGTACTTCCGAAAATGGAAAATACAGAAAGATCAAAACCATCAATAAGGGAACGACGACCTCGTATGTAGATAAAGGACTTGTAACCGGTAATACTTATTACTATAAAGTCCGCACATTCTGTACATCCGGCAGAAAGACAATCTACAGTGATTATTCAGAGCCGGCGTCCATGCAGGTGCTTCCGGGAAAACCATCCATTCAGGTAGTTGCGGCAAATTATAACACCATTACGGTCTCTTGGAAGAAAGTAGAAGGGTGTGATGGATATCGTGTATATCGTGCAACAGAGAAAGATGGAAAATATAAATCAGTCAAAACCTGTTCTTCCGTTAATACGCTTTCTTATAAGAACAGTAAGTTAAAGACAGGAAAGACCTATTATTATAAAGTAAGAGCTTATGTGAATAAAAATGGAAAGAAACTATATGGCGATTACTCTGCCGTAAAACAGGCAACACCGGTACTTACAAAACCGACTGGACTGTATGCAGCCTCAATTGCAGAAAACCAGATCAAACTGACATGGAATGCGGTAGATGGTGCAGAAACCTATACGGTACTTAGAAGTACTTCTGAGAATGGAACATACAAGATTGCTACTGAACTTTGTACGACAAACTCTTTTGTTGATTATACCGCTGTAACAGGAAAAACTTATTACTATAAGATATATGCGGTTCGTGGAGCATATGTCAGTGCGACAACGGATTGTGTAAGTGTTATTTCATCAGCACTTGAGGTGAGCACAACGAGTGTGCTGATCAAGACAGGAACGAGTGTGAAAGTAACGGCAACAGCAAAACCATACGGTGTGGTATACTGGACTTCATCTAACTCCACGATTGCAGTTGTTTCTTCTGACGGAACAATTTATGGTTTAAAGGCAGGAACAACGACTGTAAAGGCGTCCGCAAACGGAATCACAAAAGAGATCACAGTAACAGTCAAAGATAAACTTGATACGGAAAACAAGATCATCGATATCTCCAGTGATAACGGTACGGTAGATTTTAATGCCATTAAGGCATCTGGATATGAATGTGTAATGCTCCGTATTTCCAAAGGAACAACAGCAGATGCAAAGTTCCAGACGAATTATAATAATGCAAAAGCAGCAGGTCTTAAAGTTGGTGTATACTGCTATTCCGTGGCGCAGAATGCAGCTCAGGCAAAGAGTGAGGGCGATAAAGTATTAAATATCCTGAATGCACAGAAGCTTGATTATCCGGTTGTGTATGTACTGGATGATATGTCACTGTTATACAACAATGTAACAGCAACGCAGAGAATTGATTTTATCAATGCATTTAAGACGGAGATCATTGATGGCGGTAAACAGTATAAGTTTGCACTTGGAATCAACCAGAAACTTTTACAGCAGTATCCTGGCAAGTATGTGGATACCAGCAAACTTACAGGAACAGATCTGTGGATCATCAATTACCGTGCAGAAAGCCTTGGAAGCGGCTATCAGGGCAAAGGAAATGTTGCAATGTGGAGATATACAAATCAGGGTACGGTAAATGGTGTAAACGGCAAGGTAAATATCAGTATCCGGTATAAGACCTATTAATAAAAATCTTAGGATACTGTTAATCCGCAGGAATGAGGACAGCTATGAAAAGTTATGCAAAGAAAATCATGACAAGACTGGCAGCAGGGGCGATGGCGCTCCTGCTTGCTGTCGGTACGGCTGCAACAGATATGTCTGTGTATGCAGCAGAAACAAAGACACAGGAAAGCATGGCAGAGAAAAGAAAAATCACAGGTTTTGCAGACCTGGCGGACAATCCGAAAGAAATCCGCATGACGGGCAAGATCAGCCTGGAACGTCTGCTGGCTAAAATGCCACAGAGCATTGATGTGTATCTGGATGGCGGAAAGGATGCCACAAGCATTCCGGTAACCTGGCACTGTGTCGGAGATTATGATAATACAAATTATTTTGTCTATGAATTTGATCCGGGATGGGATACAGAGCAATATTCCCTTGGAGCAGGACTGAAAAGGAAAATACCGTATATCAATGTGATCATTTCTGGTACAGGCTTATACAAAGGTGCTGGTATTTCGCAGAGTGAGAAAAAATCCAACGAGAAAAAAGTATATAATTTTGCAAAAAAGAAGCTGAAATTAAATACGGCAGCAGCCTGTGGCGTGCTTTCGAATATTGAGAGTGAATCATCTTTTAATCCGACCGCAAGTGTCATCGATACCAATGGCAAGATCAGTTATGGTATCTGCCAGTGGAATGCATCAAGATTTGATGATCTTAAGAATTACTGCAGCAGTAATGGCTATGATTATACTTCTATCGAGGGTCAGCTTAAGTTTTTAAAATATGAGCTGGAGCATTCGGAAAGCAGTGCATTTTCCAAAATTAAAAATGTGGAAAACACTGCAGACGGAGCCTATACGGCAGGATATAACTGGGCACGTTATTTTGAGCGCTGTGCCAGTGTATATTTTGAAGGACGTGCAAAACGTGCGAGAGATGTCTATTGGGCGAAATATAGCAGCGACAGTCCGGATGACCCGGATGATCCGGATAACCCGGACAATCCGGTAAATAAAAAATATACAATTAAATATGTACTGTATGATGGAGAAAATAACAGTGCAAATCCATCGTCGTATAAGGTTACAACTGAGACGATTACATTGAAGAAACCGACCAAAAAAGGTTATACTTTTGAGGGATGGTATAAGGAGAGCAGCTTTAAGAACCAGATCACAACGATCCCGAAAGGTTCAAAAGGCAATCTTACATTGTATGCAAAATGGAAAGCAAATAAATATACGATCCGTTTTCATGGAAACAAGGCAACCAGTGGCAGTGTAAAAGAAATGAAAAATCTTGAGTATGATATGGACTATACGCTTAACAGCAATAAATTCAAGCGTAAGGGATATAAATTTGTCCGCTGGAGCACAAAAGCAGATGGAAGCGGCAGAAAATACGGCAACAGGGAAGAAATAGAGAATCTTTCCTCAAAGAATGGTGCGGTCGTTGATCTGTATGCACAGTGGTCAAGAGATACTTACAAGATTACTTACAAGGCAAACGGTGGAGAACTTGCTGACGGAACAGTAAAGAAATACAATGTAGATACTAAGACATTCAAATTAAAAACACCGGTCAGATACGGTTATACATTCAAAGGCTGGTATAAAGACAAAAAATGCACCAGACGTGTGACACAGGTGAAAAAAGGTACCATTGGAAATCTTACATTCTATGCAAAATGGCAGATTAACAAATATAAGATCAAATACAATGGCAATGGTGCAACCGGTGGATCCATGAAAAATGTGACTGTCTGTAAATATGGCAGTACATACACACTGGCAAAAAATAAATATAAGCGTACAGGCTATGTGTTTGAAGGCTGGAATACAAAGAAAAACGGTAAAGGTGATTTTTATGAGGACGGAGAGGATATCCGCAATATCACAGCTAAAAACGGCAAAACGATCACTTTGTATGCACAGTGGAGTAAGAAAGCATACTCCATAAAATATGTATCAGGTGGTGGTACTGTTCCTTCCGGCAATCCGACCAGCTATTATTATGATACACCTACTTTTAAGCTGGCAGCAGCCACAAAAGAGGGGTATACGTTTCAAGGATGGTATACGGATTCTGCTTATAAAAACAGGATCACAAAGATTACGAAAGGAACCCGCAAAAATTACAAGCTGTATGCAAAATGGAAGATCAATACTTATGACATTGTATTTGATGGAAATGGTGCAACCGCCGGAACGATGAGATCGATCAGTTCCTGCAAATACAATACGACTTATAAACTGCCTGCAAATACATTCCAGAAAAATGGATATCAGTTTATCGGATGGAGTACCAGACCGGATGGCAGTGAGACTTTTTATGGAGATGAGGCATCTGTATCGAATCTTTCACTCACGGACGGCGCAAAGGTAAAACTGTATGCACAGTGGGAAGCATTGTAGGATGGCAGAAATGAAATTTTATTTAGCACCGATGGAAGGACTCACAGGTTTTGTGTTCCGTAATGCATATCAGAAGCACTTTGGAGATATTGATACTTATTTTACACCGTTTATCAACAATAAAAAGATGAACTACAAAGAGATCAAGGACATTCTGCCGGAGCATAACAAAGGGATGCATGTGGTTCCGCAGATCCTGACAAACCGTGCAGAAGATTTTCTTGCGATTGCAAAAGAACTGGGGAACTATGGATATGAGAGTGTTAATTTAAATCTCGGATGTCCATCCGGTACGGTTGTCACAAAGCACCGTGGAGCAGGTTTTCTTGCAGTGCCGGAAGAATTGGATCATTTTCTGGAAGAAATTTTTGCAGACTGTCCGCTTAGGATATCGGTAAAAACCCGCATTGGCATAAATGATGCCGGGGAGTGGGAACGTATTCTTTCCATTTATGAAAAATATCCGATGGAGGAGCTTATTATTCATCCGAGGGTACAGAAAGACTTTTATAATAATACGCCGGACATGGATGCATTTTTATATGCAGTGGAAAACAGCAGACACACCTTGTGTTACAACGGTGATATCTGCTCGGTGGATGATTATAAAGCCTGGATACAGAAGATGGAAGGAAAAGACAGGGAACATGGCAGTGGAAGTACTGCGCAGCACACAGAGCATATGATGCTTGGGCGTGGAATTTTAAAGAATCCGGGACTGGTTGGAGAGCTGATGGGACATGCGCCGATTACAAAAGATCAGTTTCATGCGTTTCATGATGATGTACTGAAAGGTTATCTGGATGTAATGTCAGGGGAGCGCAATACACTGTTCCGGATGAAAGAACTATGGTTTTATTTTGCGAAATACTTCACGGAACCGGAAAAATATGTAAAGCAGATCAAAAAGACACAGCGGGTGGCAGAGTACCGTGTGATCGTGGATAATCTGTTCCGGGAGCAGGAGTGGAAGCCAGAATAAATATAAAAATAAAATATTTTAGAAAAATATAAACTAAATAATTGTAAAACAAGAATGATTTTGTTATTGTAGAAGTATCATACGAAATAAAATGATAATCAGAAATTGGGGTATAGCAGAGATTATCAGTATAGAAGGAGGACAGTATGAGAAAACATAACAAAATCATTTTTTCTACGTGTATTGTATTGGGATTTACTGCAGTGCTTGCGGGGGCAGCATTGACAGGAGGAGAGAAGGTTCCAAAAGATTTTACAGTCAGTTATGATGGAATAACGACGGCTGATATTAAGGCAGGAGTCAGTGTACATGATCCGTCTGTGATAGAGGCAGATGGTATCTATTACATTTTTGGATCGCACATGTCTGCAGCGTCATCGAAAGATCTGCGGAACTGGACATCGATCGGAGACGGATATACGCAGTCGAATCCGATTTTTGACAATCTGCTTGGAACAGAACATGTATTTGATTATACAGGAAGTAAAGATTCTGTGATACCGACCGATGATAAGAAATATCATGTATGGGCACCGGATGTAATTTATAACAGGGAGCAGGGATTATACTATATGTATTTTTGCACGTCTTCGACATGGAATGCATCAAACCTGTGCTATGCGGTTTCAAATCAGCCGCAGGGACCGTATACCTGGAAGGGGGCACTGGTCTATTCCGGCTTTACAAAGGATACGATTGAAGCAACCGATGTACTTGACTATGTGGATATCGATTATGCCAAAAAGAATTATATTATGGCAGGAAATAAATATAATTATGAGAAATATCCAAATGCGATCGATCCGACTGTTTTTTATGATGCCGACGGAAAAATGTGGATGGTCTATGGTTCGTGGTCGGGTGGAATTTTTCTTTTAGAGATCGATGAGAAAACAGGACTTGTCATTCATCTGCAGGAAGACGATGAAAATGATGTGGATACTTATTTTGGAAAACGGCTTCTTGGCGGTGGACATAAATCAATCGAAGGACCTTATATCCTCTATGATGATGAGAGCGGATATTATTACCTGTTTGTTTCCTATGGTTCTTTAACCAGAGAGGGTGGTTATCAGATGCGCGTGTTCCGTTCTAAAACAGTGGATGGAGAATATATCGATATGAATGGGGCATATCCTGGCATGTGGGATGATAATGCAGCTTATGGTCTGAAACTTTCCGGTAATTATTATCTGCCGGGGCTTGATAAGGCATATATGGCGACCGGTCACAACTCCGCTTTTGTGGATGAAGATGGAAAAAAATATATTGTATATCATACCCGTTTTGACAATGGACAGGAATATCATGAACCGCGTGTGCATCAGTATTTTCTGAACCGGGATGGATGGCCATGTATGCTGCCTTATGCAACCGATGGCGAGACGATCGCAGAAGACGGTTATGATATTTCAGAGGTGGCGGGAACGTATTATGTGATCGACCAGGGAACTGCGATCAATGCAGAGATCGCCGAGCCGGTAAAACTGGTACTTATGGAGAATGGGAAAGTATACGGTGAAAATATGGAAGGAACCTGGGGCATGGAGGAAGGAACCTGTTATATGACAGTTACATACGGGGATAAAGAATACAACGGTGTATTTTGTCAGATGAAAGATGAAGCGGGAACGGATGTAATGACATTTTCTGCAGTCGGGGCAAATGAGAGTGTCTGGGGTGTAAAATATTTTAAGTAAAATAAGTGCTTGCAAAGAGTTTTTTCCCATGGTAAAGTGGTACATATGTAAAGCCAAGGAAAGGAACGAATACAAATGTTAAAAGCGATTGATGATTTCGTCTGGGGTGTTCCACTGATCGTACTGATCCTTGCGGTTGGTATCTTTCTTACGATCCGTCTGCGCGGACTTCAGATCACAAAACTGTCACTTGCCATAAAACATATGTTGGCAAATGAAAAAAACGGGGAACATGGGGAAGTTTCCAGTTTTGGTGCACTTTGTACAGCACTCTCTGCAACGATCGGAACAGGTAATATTGTCGGAGTAGCAACAGCGCTTGTTGCCGGAGGTCCCGGAGCATTGTTCTGGATGTGGATCGCGGCACTGCTTGGAACAGCAACAAAATATTCCGAGTGTTTACTTGCCATTAAGTACCGTGTTGTAGCAAAAGATGGTCATATCGTCGGAGGACCGTTTTATTACATCGAAAACGGAATGGGCGAGAAATGGAAATGGCTTGCAAAGATTTTTGCATTTTTTGGTGTTGGTGTGGGGTTACTTGGAATCGGAACTTTCACACAGATTAACGGAATCACGAGTGCTGTGAATAATTTCTTTGATCCACAGAATACGTGGACAGTGGAATTGTTTGGAAGAACATATTCCTGGACGGTTGTGATCGCAGGAATTATCCTTACCCTGTGTGTGGCACTGGTCATCATTGGAGGTATTAAGCGTATCTCTACGGTGGCACAGGTTGTGGTACCTTTTATGGCACTGCTTTATGTGGTTGTGGTACTGATCGTTCTTTTTACACACCTTAGTGCGATTCCGGGGGCACTTGTTGAGATCGTGCAGAGTGCATTTGGACTGCGTGCGGCTGCAGGCGGAACACTTGGCTCCATACTGATCGCCATGCAGATGGGAATTGCCCGCGGAATCTTTTCAAATGAGGCAGGACTTGGAAGTGCGCCGATCGCAGCAGCAGCGGCACAGACAAACGAGCCGGTGGCACAGGGACTTGTTTCCATGCTTGGAACGATCATTGACACCGTGATCATCTGTACGATGACAGGACTTTCTATCGTGATCACAGGAGCCTGGGATATGGGATTAGAAGGTGTATCTGTAACCACAAAGGCATTCCAGATGGGACTGCCATTTCCGGAGCAGGTGGCATCATTTATGCTGATGGTCTGTCTGGTATTCTTCGCATTTACAACGATCCTTGGCTGGAACTATTACAGTGAAAAGTGCCTGGAATATTTAGTCGGAGACAAAAAGGCTGTCTTAAAAGGATATCGCTGGCTGTATATCCTTGCAGTGTTTATCGGACCGTTCATGACAGTATCTGCTGTATGGACGATCGCAGATATCTTCAATGGACTCATGGCTCTGCCAAACTTGATCGCACTGGTTGCATTGAGCGGTGTGGTAGTTGCAGAGACAAAGAAATACTTTGAAAAACAAAAATATTAATAGAAATAAAATGACGGTGGAGTGCAGACTGGCTCCATCGTTTTTTATTTGCTATTTATTTAGAAAAATATATAATATTTTAGAATATTATATACAATAAGAGAAAGAAGTAGTATACTATAGCTAAGAAAAATACAGTGCGAATGTCATCAGAGGGGAGGATAAAGCATGACAACTGAAAAGAAATTAAAGTACAACGAACCATGGATCTTACAGCGTGCCGATCCGTATGTTTATCGTCATGTGGACGGTTCCTATTATTTTACGGCATCCGTTCCAGCATATGATGGGATCGTGTTAAGACGTGCAGGGTCACTGGAGGAATTGCCGGAAGCAGAAGAAGTCATGATCTGGAAGAAACATGAGTCCGGTCCGATGAGTTATCATATCTGGGCACCAGAGATACATTACCTGTTTGGAAAGTGGTATATTTATTTTGCAGGGGGCGAGAAGGAAGATATCTGGAAGATCCGTCCGTATGTTTTAGAGTGTCAGGGAGAGAATCCGCTGACGGATGAATGGGTAGAACTTGGCAAGATGAAACGCGCTAAGGAAGATGAGTTTTCCTTTGAGGCATTTTCGCTGGATGCAACGGTGTTTGAAAATAAAGGTGAATATTACTATGTATGGGCAGAAAAAGTCGGGGTTGGCAGGATGGTTTCCAATCTGTATATCGCAAAGATGGAATCCGGTAATCAGTTAAAAACGGTACAGGTGCTTTTAACCACGCCGGATTATGACTGGGAGCGAAAAGGATTCTGGGTCAATGAGGGACCTGCAGTGATACATCATAATGGGAAACTGTTTTTAACTTACTCGGCAAGCGAGACGGGTGTGGATTACTGTGTCGGAATGTTGTCTATCGATGAGGATGCCGATCTGCTGGATCCGCGGTTATGGAAAAAAGAGCGCTATCCGGTGCTTAAGACCTGTGAGAAACTGGGCATTTACGGGCCGGGACACAACTCGTTTACTGTGGATGAAAATGGAAATGACATCATGGTTTACCATGCGCGGACGGAGACGGAAATCATTGGTGATCCACTGTACAATCCGAACCGTCATGCCATGCTTATGAAAGTAAAGTGGGATGATGCCGGAAGACCGGTATTTTCCTATGAAAATTAAAAGATAAAAGGAGAGGGAAAATGGCAAAACTGATTATTAATGAGGAAAACAAAAAGAGCCGGATCGAACCGGAGATCTATGGACATTTTTCAGAACATCTGGGGAGATGTATTTACGAGGGAATTTATGTCGGGGAAAATTCTAAGATTCCGAATGTAAATGGAATGCGAACCGATGTTGTGGAGGCATTAAAAGAATTAAAAGTTCCGGTGCTGCGCTGGCCGGGTGGCTGCTTTGCAGATGAATATCACTGGATGGACGGAATCGGACCGAAAGAGAAACGTAAAAAAATGATCAACACGCACTGGGGTGGTGTCGTGGAAGATAACAGTTTCGGAACCCATGAATACATGGAGCTGTGCAGACAGATCGGATGTAAGACGTATGTCAATGGAAACCTCGGAAGCGGAACTGTCCGTGAAATGTCTGAGTGGGTGGAATACATGACTTTTGAAGGCGTTTCTCCGATGGCAGATTTAAGAAAAGAAAACGGACATGAGGCTCCGTGGAAAGTGGATTACTTTGGTGTCGGCAATGAGAACTGGGGATGCGGCGGTAACATGACGCCGGAATATTATGCGAACGAATACCGCAGATACCAGACTTATGTGCGCAATTATCATCCGGACCGCCCGATCAAAAAAATCTGCTGTGGTGCAAATGTGGCAGATTATTATTGGACAAAAGGCGTGTTAAAAACAGCATTTGACCATGCAGAGCAGTGGCATGGATTTATGGATGGACTCTCCCTCCATTACTATGTACATCCGGAAGGATGGGAGATCAAGGGAAGTTCCACAGATTTTGATGCAGATGTATGGTACAAGACTCTGTCAAAGGCACTGTACATGGAGACATTGATCGAGCGCCATGGTGCGATCATGGATGAGTATGATCCGGATAAAAAAGTCGGCATGATCGTGGATGAGTGGGGAACCTGGTATACCTGTGAACCGGGAACAAATCCGGGATTTTTATATCAGCAGAATACGGTGCGTGATGCACTCGTTGCAGGCATTACCTTAAATATCTTTAATAAGCACAGCGACCGTGTAAAAATGGCGGCATTAGCACAGATGGTCAATGTTTTACAGTCTGTGATTTTAACAGAGGGCGATCAGATGATCAAAACACCGACTTATCATGTTATGCATATGTATCGTCATCATCAGGGGGCAGACCTGTTAGAGAGCAGCTTAACCGGTGCAGGAGAGATCGGACCGGATGAATGGAGAGTGCCAAAGATCACAGAGTCAGTATCTATGGATGAGAATGGCGTGATCACCGTTACTATGAACAATCTGTCTGTGGAAGCACCGGAAAATGTTGAGATACAGTTTGCGAACCGTGGCTATCATGTGACCGAGGCAAGGATCGTGACCGATTCCGATATGCATGCACATAACACATTTGAGGCACCGGATACCGTGACAGAGAAAGATTTTACTGCCTATGAGGAGACGGAAAACGGCGTGAATGTCACAATGCCGGCAAACAGTGTGATCGAGCTGCGTCTTGCAAAATAAAAAATTGTCAGCAATGGCGGGAAATTAGTTGCTGGTTACACTGGAAGTGTGAACAGTAACTAAAGTTACAGACGGAGATGGACATATGGCACAGATCTGTAAAAAGTGTCTGCTGCGCGAGATGGCGGAGGCAGATGCAAAAATGATAGAGAAATATAAAGAGGCGATCAAAAAAGAAGATCAGGTATCAGAGAGCGAGTATGAGAGACGTCTTAATGTCTGTAAAACCTGTGATCTTTTAAATGCGGGAACCTGCGGTGCGTGCGGCTGCTATGTGGAGCTGCGCGCTGCGGCAGCCGTTTCAAAATGCCCACATAAAAAATGGTAACAGTTCAGACGGACTGTTACCATTTTTTATTAATTTATGATAATGATATTATTGTATTTCTTCCACCGGGGTATAGCCAAGGCTTACCTTGATATCCTGACTGTAATTTCCAAAGGATTTTCCAAAGATTGTAAGTCCGCCGACATGTTTTGCACTGTCTTCCACAGCGAGGCGGAAGCGGATATTACTGCGGCAGTTGAGGTGAAAATCATCGATTTTGACATCAGATATTTTCAGTCCATCGATATATGTTCCATTTTTATTTATGACAAGCTGTTTTAACAGACCGTACTGGTTCCAGTTCGGATACCACCAGTCCGGTGTCAGCAGTCCTTTTACATCACCGAAATCGCCGGGCGAAGTCCAGTCGCCGATATGAATGTCGTTTAAATAAAAACTGATATCGGAAGGCCAGTCATTATTGATGCCGGGTGCTTCGGAACTCAGTTCTGCAGAAATCGTGATCTGTGTGATCTTTTTGGAAGCCGGGATGAAATTTGGAATGGCATACTCAACATATCCTCTGGTAAACCATAAAATATCAGCGTTATAGCGGTCCGGATGGTCAAAATACCGGGGATCATCTACTTCACCGATCAGGGCGTCTGCGGAGGCGAGCCCACAGGTCGGACAGATCTGATAATTCGTATAATGACCGACTTTTAATTCTGTATGATAAACATTCTCAATATCCACAGGCTTTTCTAAATCGATCAGGATCTTATCTAAATGAATGGAACAGATCTTCTGGTTGCCGTGACCGGCAGATTCACTTGAAATTGTGATCAGTCCGCTGCTTTCAAGTTTTTTAATATGGCTGGTTAAAGCACCATTTGTAATATTCAGACGTGAGGCGAGCTCATTCATGCTCATATTGTCGTTTTCAAGCAAAATATTTAAAATTTCAATTCTTACATCGGAACCAAGTGCCTTAAAAAGTTCAAGCCCATCATTTAACGAGGTGATGTGTAACAAGGAAATCCTCTCCTTTCAAAATCTGTGAAAATCACAGAATGACACGTTCTAAACTGTAATTGCTGCCGGACAGAGTCAGGATCACAAGACTCTTTGAATCTCCGCGTCCGTCACTGGCACTGCCCGGATTGATATATACTTTATTGAAACGCTCATAAAACGTATAGTGATGGGTATGTCCGAAGATAAGAAAATCAGCATCCGTCAGGTCAAATGGAAGGACAAACTGATTATGAACCAGGAAAAAAGTTTTGCCGCCAATGCGGAACTGTAAAAATTCAGGAAGATTTTTTGCCCAGTCGCCGCGGTCATTGTTGCCGCGGACCATATAAAGCGGAATACCAAAATTCCGGAAACTGTCATAATTTTTCTGTGTACAGAAATCGCCTGCATGGATCAGGTAATCACAGCCATCTAAATGACGGTGCCATTCTTCGCGAAATATACCGTGTGTATCGGAAATAATGCCAATTTTCATAAAATTCTCCATTCCTGCGTGAAAAATGTTATTTTCATACTAATTTTCTCCATTAAGTAAAAAAATAATTAGATAAATTATATAGGAAAAAAGTATGGAAGTCTAGAAGAAAGAAAAATATTCATAAAAACACTTTTTTATTTTAAAGTAATGTAGTATACTGTCCTGGGGATCAGTTGGTTAAATTTTTAACAGGAGAGGGAGAATGGAAAGCTCAGTATTGGAGGAAAAGGTTTTTCACAAAGTCATGAAAAATGTTCCGTTTGGTCTTGTCGTAAGCGGTGAGGGAAGAGAACGCAAGGTATATTATGTGAATCAGATGGCATATCACATGCTCGGTTACACAAGAGAGGAATATATAAAAAAAGTGCAGGGCGGATGGAGCCGGTTTTTGGATATTGATCTAAGAGAGGTCATGCGGGATCATCATGAAGAAATCCTGACAGGCGAGCCATTTGAGCTGACTGCTCTGACAGAGACGAAGGACGGAAATAAAAAGTGGCTGTCTTTTCGTGTTATGGTATCTATGGAGTTAAAGCCTGTCAGTTATATTACGATCACTGATGTAACAGAGAAGGTAGAAAAAAACAGACGCTACGCGCGGGAAAGAGAATATTTAAAAGACTGTGCGGCGAGAGATTCCATGACGAGACTTTTAAACCGCGGTACAATGGAAGAACGTATCAAAGAAGAATTAGAGGCAGTAGAAGAAGGACAGAATTATGCATACATCGCCCTGGATCTGGATAATTTTAAGCAGATCAATGATATGTATGGACATTGGGCTGGTGACAGTATCATTATGGGGATATCAAATATTTTAAGGGAAGTCTATGGTAATAATGCCCGCATCGGACGCATGGGCGGGGATGAATTTGCAGTATTTATTCCGGATGTAAAAGACCGTGCGCAGATACAAAGTCAGGCAGATGAAGTCTTACGCCGTCTGCGCCTCCAAAAAGAAATGATCGGAATGGCGGAGGAACCGACAGCAAGCATTGGCATTGCATTTGGTCCTGAGGATGGAAGGAGTTTCCGTGAATTGTATCACAGAGCGGATGAAGCACTCTATCAGGTCAAAAATGAAGAAAAAGACAGTATAGCAATTTATACAATGATCTAAAAAATTTTTGGTACATTTTACCTATTGAAAATTTAAAAAAAAAATTATAACATCTAATTGTTATATGACTGACGGAAAAAGTGGAAGAACCACATGAAGTATAACGTTTACAATGCCGACCGTCTGGGCGAGATAACCCGGACTGTCGGTTTCTTTTATTCTTAAAGATATTCTTCTTACAGGAATCCTTTTGTATGAAAAAAAGAACAGTTCCGGAAACGAAGCGGATATTGACAAGCAGTGATGAAACATGATATATTCACTGCGTTAGAACTAACTAACAAAAGTTAGAAATAACTACCAATATTTTCCAGCAATACCAAAATATTGGGGGATCAGATCCGTTTTATACAGGTAAACCATAGTTTTCAGCAAACAGGAGGAAAAATAATGCAAAACGAATGGAGAGATTTTAATGGTGGAGCATGGGAGAATGAAGTAAATGTCAGAGACTTCATTCAGAGAAATTATAAGCCATACGATGGTGACAGCTCTTTCTTGGAGGGACCGACAGAGGATACCACAGCACTCTGGCAGGACGTATTAGAGCTTTCAAAACAGGAGAGAGAGGCCGGCGGCGTGCTCGATATGGATACAAAGATCATTTCCACGATCACTTCCCATGGACCTGCATACTTAGATAAAGACAAGGAAAAAATCGTAGGTTTCCAGACAGATAAACCATTTAAGCGTTCCCTGCAGCCTTACGGCGGTATCCGTATGGCGATCAAGGCATGTGAAGATAATGGGTATAAAGTAGACCCGGAAGTGGTAGAATATTTTACAACACACAGAAAGACACACAATGCAGGCGTATTTGATGCGTATACACCGGAGATGAGAGCCTGCCGTTCTGCACATATCATTACCGGTCTTCCGGATGCATACGGACGCGGACGTATCATTGGCGATTACAGAAGACCGGCTCTTTATGGTGTGGATCGTCTGATCGCAGACAAGGAAGAACAGTTAGAATCCACACGTACGATTATGTATTCTGACGTTATCCGTGAGCGCGAGGAATTATCCGAGCAGATCAGAGCTCTTAAAATGTTAAAAGAATTAGCAAAGATTTACGGATGTGACATTTCAAAGCCGGCAACAAACGTTCTTGAGGCAACACAGGCTGTTTATTTTGCATACCTTGCAGCAGTCAAAGAGCAGAATGGTGCGGCAATGAGCCTTGGACGTACTTCTACATTCTTAGATATCTATGCAGAGCGCGACCTTCGTGAGGGTACATTCACTGAGAAAGAGATCCAGGAGATCATCGATCAGTTCGTAATGAAACTGCGCTGTGTAAAATTTGCCCGTACGCCGGAGTACAACAGTATTTTTGCCGGAGATCCGACATGGGTAACAGAGTCTATTGCCGGAATCGGTGTAGATGGAAGACATATGGTAACAAAAATGTCTTACCGTTATTTAAATACTTTAAACAACATCGGAGCAGCACCGGAGCCTAATATGACAGTTTTATGGTCTGCAAAACTTCCGGAGAACTTTAAAAAGTTCTGTGCAGAGATCTCAATCAAACATTCTGCGATCCAGTATGAAAATGATGATATCATGCGTGTGGTTCATGGTGATGACTACGGCATTGCATGCTGTGTATCTTCCATGAGGATCGGAAAAGAGATGCAGTTCTTCGGAGCCCGTGCAAACCTTGCAAAATGTTTACTTTACGCGATCAACGGTGGTGTGGATGAGATCAGCGGAAAACAGGTAGGACCGAAATATCGTCCGATTACTTCCGAGTACCTTGACTATGACGAGGTGTGGGAGAAATATAAAGACATGATGAAATGGCTTGCAGGTGTCTATGTCAATGCATTAAACATCATTCACTATATGCATGACAAATACTGCTATGAAAAACTGCAGATGGCGCTGCATGACAAACAGGTAAGACGCTGGTTTGCAACCGGTATTGCGGGATTCTCCGTAGTAGCAGATTCCCTGTCTGCAATCAAATATGCAAAAGTAAAACCGATCCGTGATGAGAACGGCATTACTGTAGATTTTGAGGTCGAGGGAGATTTTCCGAAATATGGTAATGATGATGACCGTGTGGATGAAATCGCAAAAGAGGTTCTCCATACCTTTATCAAATATGTAAAAGGAAATCACACCTATCGCGGTGGTATCGCAACAACTTCCATTCTTACCATCACATCCAATGTATCCTATGGTAAAAATACAGGAGCAACCCCGGATGGAAGAAAGAAAGGTGTTGCATTTGCTCCGGGTGCAAATCCAATGCACGGACGTGATAAAAACGGTGCGGTCGCTTCCTTAGCTTCCGTTGCAAAAATGCCATTTATGGATGCGCAGGATGGTATTTCCAACACCTTTACCATCGTGCCGGATGCACTTGGAAAGACGGAGGAAAGCTCTGAAACAAACCTTGTGGCACTGCTTGACGGCTATGCAGAAAAAGGCGGTCACCACTTAAATGTAAACGTATTAAATAAGGAAACACTGCTTGATGCACAGAAGCATCCGGAGGAATATCCGCAGCTTACGATCCGTGTATCAGGTTATGCAGTAAACTTCATCAAACTGACCAAAGAGCAGCAGGATGAGGTAATTGCAAGAACATTCCATGAACTGATGTAAAAATAAGGAGATCACAATGGGCTATATTCATTCTCTGGAATCATTTGGTACCGTGGACGGTCCGGGGGTGCGTTTTGTCGTATTCTTCGAGGGCTGCCCGATGCGCTGCCAGTATTGCCATAACCCGGATACATGGGTGCTGACTGATGGAAAACAGATGGAGGCGGACGAGATCATCGACCGTTTCCTGCGCAATGCCTCGTTTTACCGGACTGGCGGAATTACCGCCACCGGTGGCGAGCCGATGCTTCAGATTGATTTTCTGACGGAACTGTTTGCGAAGGCAAAGGCACACGGAATCCATACCTGTTTAGATACGTCTGGTATTATGTTCCCGGGATTTCCGGAGGATGGAGAAGCCACATCAGATATCACACTGGAAAAAATAGACAGGCTTCTTGATGTCACAGATCTTGTAATGCTTGACATTAAGCATATCCGTGACGAGGATCACCGGAAACTGACCGGACATTCAAATAAGAATATTCTGGCATTTGCAAGATATTTAGATCAGAGGAAAAAGCCGGTGTGGATCCGTCATGTCGTTGTTCCCGGCATCACATTTGAGGAGGCAGAATTGACGGAACTCGGACACTTCCTAAAGACACTTTCCAATATGGAAAAATTGGAAGTACTGCCATATCATGCACTTGGCAAGGTCAAGTATGATAATCTTGGCATGGATTATGTGTTAAAAGATACACCGCAGCTTACCAAAGAGGAAGCAAAAAAAGCGGAACAGATGATAAGGGATGCAATGTCATAATGGCGAGTCATTATGACATTGCATCCCTTGTTAAATGTGTAATATTGATCGTGCCAGCGAATGATGCACATTTTTACAAGAATATTACAGGAAAATATAAATATTCTGAAAAATATATAAAAAATGATATATTGTATTGAAATATTTGTGGAAAGTGCTATAATAAAACCATGATATAAATCTGTATCAAATAAACGGCAAAGGGGTTGGACATCATGAGAATCAAGATTACAGGAAGAAACATTGAATTAACCGATGGTATCAAAGATGCAGTGGAGGACAAGTTAAACAAATTAGAGAAATACTTCACTCCGGACACAGATGTCTATGTAACACTGAGCGTAGAGAAGGAACGCCAGAAAGTGGAAGTTACGATTCCAATGAAAGGAAACTATATTCGTTCTGAACAGGTCAGCAATGATATGTATGTATCAATTGATCTGGTAGAAGAGGTTATTGAGCGTCAGTTAAAGAAATATAGAACGAAACTGGTTACGAAACAGCAGAGCGCAGCATCCGTTTTCAAACAGGATTTCCTGGATGCAGCATCAGACGATGATGAAGAGATCAAGATCATCCGTTCTAAGAAGTTCGATATGAAGCCGATGTATCCGGAAGATGCATGTGTACAGATGGAGTTATTAGGACATGATTTCTTCGTATTTATCAATGCGGAGACAGAAGATGTCAACGTTGTATACAAGAGAAAAGGCAACACATACGGATTGATCGAACCGGAATATTAAAATGGATCATTGCAGAATTGTGCTGTGAATAAAACCACCCTGTGGCAGGAGAATGCCGCAGGGTGGTTTTTGTTGTACTGTGATTTTGTGCAATTTGACGGTCAATAAATTGAAATATACCTTTCGTTCCTACATTCTGTATTAAGCATTATGAAAGAACGATACACAGATCGCTCCCGGACCGGCGTGTGTCCCGATTGTACTACCGATTGTGCTGACCGGAAGCTCCTTTGTCTGACTGGCCCAGAGATCTGCGCTGTCTGCAATATATTTCTGAAGCAGTGAATCGTCGAGTCCACTGTATCCCAGCATATACGGCATGGAAAAATCAATGCCGTTTTTATTTTTCACTTCCTGGATGAGGATATTATTACCGTTTTTAGACCCCCTTGCTTTTCCTAAGATCACAACTTCACCTTTTTCGATAGCAATAACAGGCTTGATGGACAGGATATTTCCAGCCCATGCAGCAGTCTTTGAGATACGTCCACCCTGTTTTAAATATTCGAGGGTATCAAATACGGCTAAGACGCAGACATCCTTCTTCTTTTCTTCAAGTTTTTCGGCAATTTCTTTTGCGGAAAGTCCCTGGTCGCGCAGTCTTACGGCATAAAGTACGAGAATCTGTTCGCCGAGGCATACATTTAAGCTGTCCACTAATGTGATGCAGTCCTCGTAACCATCGAGTGCAATGTGGGCACTCTGGTATGTACCGGATAAAAGGGAGGACAGGCAGATCACAACAGCGGTGTCGCCGGCATCTTTTACTTCTTTGAATTTAGCTTCAAAGTCATGAGGCGATATCTGGCTGGTCGTCGGGATCGTTCCACATTCGATCAGTTTTTCATAAAATTCTTTATGGGAAATGGTAACACCGTCTAAATATTCCGTTTCACCAAAGATGGTTTTTAAAGGCATATAATCAAGATTTAATGCATCTGCCCGTTCTTTTGTGAGATCAGATGCGGAATCAACAATAATTCGTACACTCATTTTTAATCCTCCAACAAAATAGTTTGACTATCAAACAAAAACAAATATATAGGATACGCAGAAGATTGTCAAGATATTTTGGTAATCAAAATATCTGAAATGAAAAATCAAATGTAGTTGACAAAATTCGACAGACATAAGATACTTATGTAGTATAAGTGCCTGCATGACAGTAGAGTAAGAGTGGAAAATTATATAATAAAGCAGAAAAAAGCGGAAGAAATGTACAACGGGGTGGAGATGCTGGTGGATCTGGCAAGAAGGTATCCGGAACTATGGAAAGAAATCGACAGGCAGTGCACTGGGAACAGAGAGCGATATGGATTGCTCTGTGAAATATTGCTGACGGGGGAAAAAGAACGTTGCGAAGATGTAGTTGCAAAAATATACCGGTATGGAAGTATGATCGGTAGACAGGATCTGCTTGGCAGACAGATATTTTTGTGGCTGCTGCAGGTAATGCGGGAAAACGGGGAGTAAAATAAAGAAAATGGTGTTCGCCTGTCGGGAGGCACTGCCAGGAGACATTGCCTAACGGCAGAAAATAAATTAAGAAAGGATGTCATGCAGGCATAAAAAGTACAAAGGAATGTGCAAATTCCTTGCCACATAAAGAAAAAAGGTATACTATAAAGCAGAAATGTTTTTATGAGTAAGGAGAGTATACCATGAAGATTGTTGTTTTAGCAGGTGGTTTAAGTACAGAAAGAGATGTTTCCTTTAAAACCGGAGATATGGTGGCAAAGGCATTGAGAGAGAATGGACATCAGGTGATCTTACTTGATGTATTTATGGGATACAGTGATAAAAAAGAAGATCTGACAGGTATTTTTGACCGGAGTGAAGAAGTGAGCGTAAAAGTGTCCGGAATACCGGAAATCGCACCGGATCTTGCAAAGGTAAAAGCATCCAGAAAAGATCAGTCAGATAATTTCTTTGGACCGAATGTGATCGAATTGTGTCAGATGTCAGATATTGTATTTATGGCACTGCATGGAGAAAATGGGGAAAATGGTAAGATCCAGGCTGCATTTGATCTGTTTGGGATTCGTTATACAGGCAGCGGTTATTTGAGCAGTGCGCTTGCCATGGATAAAGAAATGTCGAAAAAACTGTTTTTATCTGCTGGTATACCGGCTCCAAAGGGTGCGTCCATGAAAAAGGCTGACCGCAGCGATGATATCGCAAAACTTGGCATCAGTTTCCCATGTGTGGTAAAACCGTGCTGTGGTGGTTCGAGTATCGGTGTTTCTATCGCACATAATGCGGATGAATATAAAGCCGCTTTAGATGAAGCTTTCCGCTGGGAAGAAAATCTGATCGTGGAAGAATATGTAAAGGGACGTGAGTTTTCTGTCGGTGTGATCGAGAGAAAGGCACTTCCGATCATTGAGATCGCTCCGGTGCAGGGATTCTATGATTACAAGAATAAATACAAAGCAGGCAGTGCAGTTGAAACCTGTCCGGCGGAACTTTCTGAAGCTGTCACAGAGAAAATGCAGCATTATGCAGAACAGGTAGCACAGGTGCTTGGACTTGACACCTATTCACGTACAGATTTCCTGTTAGATGAGAACGAAAACATTTATTGTTTAGAGGCAAATACTTTACCGGGAATGACACCTACAAGTCTTCTGCCACAGGAAGCACAGGTTGTCGGTGTGAACTTTAACGAATTGTGTGAGAAGCTGATTCAGATTTCCATGAGTAAATACGAAAAATAAAAATCAGGAATGGAGATTATCATGAAAAATATGACGCTGGAACGCATTACAGAAGTGTGCGACGGAGTATATTATGGCAGTGAGACAGACAAAACAAAAGAAATTACCGGAGCTGTGATAGACAGCAGACAGGTAGAGCCGGGATATCTTTTTATTGCGGTAAAAGGAGAAAAGGTGGACGGTCACCGGTTTATACCGCAGGTATTTGAAAAAGGAGCACTTGCCGTATTATCCGAGCAGGAGCTTTCTGATCCGGCAGGCCCGTATATCAGAGTAGAATCAACGCTTGGTGCGATGAAAAAACTTGCGGCATATTACAGGAGAACTCTCGATATCAAAGTTGTCGGCATTACCGGAAGTGTTGGAAAAACAAGCACAAAAGAGATGATCGCATCGGTTCTTTCCCAGAAATATAATGTGTTAAAGACAGAGGGAAACTTCAATAATGAGATCGGTCTTCCGCTTACGATCTTTAAGATCAGGGAACAGCATGAAGTTGCAGTGCTTGAGATGGGAATCTCAGAATTTGGAGAGATGCACCGCCTTGCGGAAATGGCGTATCCGGATATCTGTGTGATCACTAATATCGGATTGTGCCATCTGGAGAATCTTCTGACCAGAGATGGAATATTAAAGGCAAAAACAGAGAGTTTTGAACATCTGACACCGGAAGGAATTGCTGTGTTAAATGGGGACGATGATAAACTCTGTGAGAAAAAGACAGTAAACGGAAATAAGACAGTATTTTACGGTATCGGAAAAGAAGCAAAACTTGCAAAGACAGAGCAGGGCGAAAAATATCTTGCAGAGAAAGAAGTATATGCAACGGATGTAGAGCCGGTGGGGTTAGACGGAACAAAAGCGGTAATACATATTGGGGAAGAGAATTTTGCAGTGATGATTCCAATCGCAGGAGAGCATAATGTATACAATGCGTTAGCGGCAGTCTGTGTTGCAAGAAAGCTCGGTCTTAGTGTGGATGAAATGAAACGTGGGATCGAGTCGGTCAAAACAATCGGAGGAAGAAGCAATCTGATCCATAAGGAGGGAATGACGATCATCGACGATTGTTACAATGCCAATCCTGTTTCTATGAAAGCGTCCATTGACGTGCTTGCAGCGGCACCAGACAGAAAGATTGCAGTGCTTGGTGATATGGGAGAACTTGGTGAGAATGAGAAAGAATTGCATGCAATGGTCGGAGAGCATTTTAAAGGAAAAGGAATCGATGTCCTGTTTGCAGCGGGCGTATTGTCAGAGAATCTGGCACAGGCGGTAAAAAAATGCAGTCCACAGACGGAGGTTCATTATTTTAAATCAAAAGATGAACTCACAGCAGAATTGCTGCCTTATGTGAAGAGTGGTGACACTGTATTAGTAAAGGCATCTCATTTTATGGGATTCCCGGAGGTCGTAGGACAGCTTACAAAGTAAGTAACTGTGGGAAAATGCGAATTTATAATCGTTTATGAAAAATAAAAATCCCCGGATCACGATGGTGGTTCGGGGATTTTTCTGCATATCCAGAACGATCGAATATATACGAAACATGTGGCAGATAATTCAAATCTGTGGATCATTTTTCTCAAGCATTCCGGCGATCACACCCTGACAGTGTGCACCGATCTTTTTACGTGTGTCTTTGTCTAAAGACTTCGGATCGATCGGTTTGCCATATTCTACAATGACATGTACCGGTTTTACCTTTGGAAAATGTGCTTCTAAAATATCGGCGGAACCGGAGATCGCCATAGGTACAATCAGACATCCGGTTTTTTCTGCCATTTTAAAACTTCCTTCTTTGAATGGGAGCATCAGATCATCCGTTTTGTTGCGTGTTCCTTCAGGAAAAATACACATGGAAATCCCATTTTTGATATTATCGATTCCTGCAAGGATCGTCTTTAATGCTTCCTTGACATCAGAACGGTTGATGAACAGACAGTGCAGCCGTGTCATCCAGGTAGATAAAAGAGGAACTTTTTTCATGGAATCCTTTGCGACATAACCGGTCAGACGCGGACAGCGTGAGTAAGTGATGATGATATCGAAATAACTTCTGTGATTGCCGATGTAAAGAACCGGCTGGTCTTTTGGAACATTTTCCTCCCCGATGATGGTTAGTTTTGTGCCACAGATAAAGAGAATGACACGAAATGCCCACTGTACCATGCGAAGCTGGCTGATATCGGCAGCCTGACGGTTAAATTTCCCGATGATCCACTCGACAAAAAGCACCGGAATACCAATGATCAGATAGAGTATGGCAAAAAGCAATGCAAGTATTGCGCGTAACATAGTGCGTCCTTTCCGGGGAAATCCCCAAGTTTTATATATCCACATTATATAAGGTATCCAGGGGAAAAACAACTAAAAAAGACATATTTAAAGGTAAGAAGCCATATATTAAGATAGAAGCGTAAACTAGGGGCGGGTGTAAGAAAGCATGTTTCAAAAGTATCTGGTAAGAATATGTGGGGTGGGTCTGCTGATGGCGGGAGTGATCAGCGGATGCAGTATCGAGCAGACAAATGAAACGAAGGTAAGTGATCTTACATATACGATCGTTGAGGAATCTGAGACACCGGAAGAGTTAAGATCAATGATCGAAGAAAAGAAAGCAGCGGATTTTAAACTCACTTATGAGATGGAGGATGATCTGTATATTGTACGTGGATATGGAGAACAGGCGACAGGAGGATACAGTATCTGTGTGAAAGACTGTTATCTGACCACAAATGCAGTGGTATTTGATACAGAACTCATCGGGCCAAGAAAGGGCGAAGTTACAAACGCAAGCCCAAGTTTTCCTTATATTGTAATTCAGGTAAAAAACCAGGACAAAAGTATCATTTTTGAGTAAATATTCTTAAAATTTTTTTAAATAATTTAATTATGTTTGACAAAAATTTAGCACAGTGCTATTCTAAAGCAGAAAAGGAGTCCGGTAGAGATATTATTACAAATGTGTATGATTGCAGAATACCGGATTAAGGAGGTAGAACACATGCAACAGGCAGACATCAGAAAAGTTCGGGCATCCGTGCATCAGCAGTGCGGGAAAAAAGTAATGATTCAGCTTGACCGAGGACGCAATAAAGTTGACATCCAGGAAGGCGTCATCCAGAATGCTTACCCAAGCGTATTCACGATCCTGGTAAATGATGAGCGTGAAGAAAATCCACCTCAGTTATTATCATTCAGTTATTCTGATATTGTTACAAGAGATATACGCATGAAATTGTGCTAAACAGGTATAAAATCCCCCATGTCCGAATAAGATGGTTACAAAGATTCGGAATGGGGGACTTTTTTTGGAATTTCAGAAAATAAAACTACATAGAAGTGAAAAAAGAGGATCTGCAGTTACACAGATCACATTGGATGATGACTATAATGTGCCGGACTACAGACAGGATATTGTAAAAGTAATAAAAGAACATGGAGAACTGCGCTTTGATGAGGTAAAGGCGATGGAGGGGGCTGCATGGATCAAGGGAAGCCTTATTTTTAAAGTACTTTACCGGAGTGATAAACAGGAAGGTAAAATAAGCTGCCTGCGTGGTGAAATCCCATTTCAGGAACGGCTCAATATGGATGGACTGAGTGAATATGATGCAGTTCATGCTGTTGGGGATATAGAAGATCTTACAGTTGGTGTGATCAACTCCAGAAAACTAAATATCCGTGCGGTAATTGTCCTGACGGCATCTGCAGATACAGAAGTGGATGAGGAGCTGACATGTGAACTTTCAGATGGCAGTGACTATGAACAGAATATTGTAGAAAAGGAAGCGTTAAAACTGCTCGTGGTGCGGCGTGATATCTGCAGACAGAAAAGTGAGGCGGTTCTGCCATCAAGTAAACCGAATATCCGTGAAATACTCTGGCAGAGTATGCAGCTACGCAATGTTGAAAGCAGGCTTACGGAAGGCAATATCAGATTTTCCGGGGAAATACTGGTTTCCATATTATACAATGATGAGGAGGAAGGAGAACATTTATCCTGGTATGAGACAACAGTTCCGCTGGATGCACAGGCAGAGTGCGGTGTCATGGAGAATGACTGTATCTGGCAGGTAAAGATGATACCTGTGACGATGGAGCTGGAAGTCAAACCGGATTATGATGGGGAGGAGAGAATCCTTGTCATGGAACTGGCATTAGATATGCATATCCGTATCTGGAAGGAAGAAAAGATAAGGCTTTTAACAGATCTGTACTCATTGCAGAAAGATGTAAAGCCTGTCTGGAAGGAGTGTCCGCTGGAGAGACTTCTTGTTAAAAATGCCGCAAAGTGCAGGATGACTGAGCAGATGGAATTAAAAGAGGACAAAGAAAAAGTCCTTCAGATCTGTTCCTGTGAGGGAAAAGTACTTTTAGAACGACAGGAAATAACGCCGGAAGGTGTTCTTGCGGAAGGAACGATCGAGGTTCATATTTTATATATTACTCCGGATGATCATATGCCGGTTGGAGCGATGCAGGAAATTTATCCATTTTCACAGCTTGTGGAAATCCCGGAAATGTCAACGCAGGCAAAGGTGGAGCTGGATGCTTCATTAGAACAGCTTTCTGCAGTTATGCTGGATCAGGAGCATGTTGAGATCCGTGCAGCAGTACGGCTTGATCTGCTCGCCTTTGTTTCGGAGATCATACCAAATATCGAAGATGCCACAGAGTCACAACCGGATCTTGAGATGCTCAGAAACCGGCCGGGACTGGTGGGGTATATCGCCAGGGAGGGAGATGACCTGTGGACGATCGCGAAAGAAAATCATACGACCATACAAAATATCATGGAGACGAACCATAGAAAAAGTGAGACACTTTCCGCAGGTGAAAAGATTTTGATCGTGAAACAGGTCGGGTAAAATATTAAGTATTTGTGAATTTGTGGAAATCCTAACAATCATATAATAAAGTGTGATAGAATAAATAAGTACGGTTTCTGCCAGTCGCAGTCTGCCGTGCTTATTTTTGCAGGTAACAGAAGGAGAAATGCTTGATGAAGTGGGAAAAGGCATTAAAATATACAAAAAAAAGAAAAAGAATGATCGCTGTGGTTATGGCAGGGGTGATCGGATTTGCGTGTTTTTACTCTGCAGATGCATCTGTGATCAAAGATGCGCAGAAGAAAAAAAATGAGGCACAGCAGAATTTAGATAACATTAACCAGCAGATTAACAATATACAGAGTGAGCAGAGTAAAGTGAAAAGTCAGATGGCAGCATATGATGAGCAGTTGATGTCACTTCTGACAGATATGGAACTTTTAAAGACAGATATTGACAACAAGGAAGGAGAGATCGATCAGGCAAAGACAGACCTTGCAGCGGCACAGGAAAAGGAACAGAAGCAGTATGCGGATATGAAGCAGAGAATCCAGTACATGTATGAAAATGGTGATGATACATTTTTAGATGCCATTGTGAAGTCAGAAGATATATCGGATCTTTTAAACCGTGTGGAATATGTCTCAGAGGTATACAGCTATGACAGGGAGCTTTTAGTGGCATATCAGGAGACGGTACAGCAGGTGGCAGATTTAGAGTCACAGTTAGAGCAGGAACTGGCAGATATGGAGGAGTTGAAACAAAGTTATGAGCAGCAGGAAGCATCTTTAAATCAGGTGATCAATGAAAAGAAAGCACAGATCGCAGATTTTGATTCACAGCTTTCAAATGCAAAGACTCTGGCGAGTCAGTATGCTTCCACAATCCGTAAACAGAATGAAGTGATCGTACAGGAACAGGCACGTCAGGAAAAAGCCAGAAAAGAAGCAGAAGCAAAGGCAAAGAAAAGCAAAAAGAATAATACATCCCAGACTGCATCTACGGATGGTGGAACATCAACAGACAGTACAGGAGGCAGTACATCCACAACAGATTCAGGAAACAGTTCTTCGGGGAGCAGTTCTGACAGTGGTTCCTCTAACAGCAGTTCAACAGGATTGACGAATAATGCTTTAAATCCGTCCTATTCTACCGGTGTGAGTGGCAGCAGTGTGGTATCTTATGCGACTAATTTTGTGGGAAATCCATATGTGTTTGGTGGAAACAGTCTGACGGATGGAACGGACTGTTCCGGTTTTGTGTCTCTTGTATACAGCCATTTTGGTGTTTCACTTCCAAGAAGTTCCTATGCACTCCAGTCGAGCGGACAGGCAGTCAGCTATGAGAATGCACAGCCGGGGGATATTATCTGTTATCCCGGACATGTGGCAATCTATATGGGTGGCGGCAGGATCGTCCATGCATCGACACCGTCGAGTGGTATCTGTTATGGAAATGCAACCTACCGTACGATCACAACGGTGCGGCGTGTGTTGTAACTTTGATGATAAAAAAGCAGCAATAGATATTGAAAAAAATTATGAATTATATGGAAATTATGCTATAATCAATAAAGATTATTAGAATCAGGAAGGTAGGAGTATTATGCAGTTTGAAACATTACAAAAAGATATGATAGCTGCCATGAAGGCGAGAGATAAAGTACGTAAGGATGCAATTTCCACACTTGTTTCCGCAGCGAAGAAAGCTGCGATCGACGAGGGATGCAGAGATGATATTAAAGAGGAACTGGTAAACAGAGTGATCTTAAAGGAGATGAAATCTGTAAAAGAGCAGATTGACACCTGTCCTGCAAGCAGGGAAGATCTTCTGGCAGAATACCAGACAAGATATGATATTTTTGCAGAATATGCACCACAGATGATGTCAGCAGAAGAGGTAGAGGCATATATTACAGAGAAGTTTGCTGATGTGGCAGCAAGTAAAAATAAAGGACAGATCATGAAAGCTGTTATGCCGGAGTTAAAAGGAAAGGCTGACGGAAGTGTGATCAATCAGGTGGTGCAGAAATTATGTCAGTAAAAATTGGGAGAAATGATCCGTGCTGGTGCGGAAGCGGGAAAAAATACAAAGCATGCCATCAGGCATTTGATGAGCGTATTGCCCTGATCGCTTCACAGGGACATATTGTCCCGACACATGACCTTATTAAGAATGCTGATCAGATCGCAGGAATTAAGGAGAGCTGCAAGATCAATATTGCAGTGCTTGATTATATTGAGAAGCATATCCATGAGGGTATGAATACAGCAGAGATTGACAAGATCGTTTATGATATGACAACAGAAATGGGTGGTATTCCGGCACCGCTTAATTATGAGGGATATCCGTACAGTGTATGTACTTCTGTAAATGATCAGGTATGTCATGGTTTTCCGTCTAAAGATGTGATTTTAAAGTCCGGGGATATCATCAATGTAGATGTATCTACGATTTTAAACGGATATTTTTCAGATTCTTCAAGAATGTTCTGCATCGGGGATGTAAGCCCGGAGAAGAAGCGTCTTGTGGAAGTCACAAAAGAGTGCGTGGAACTTGGATTAAAAGAAGTAAAACCATGGGGATTTTTAGGCGATATGGGGCAGGCTGTGCATGACCATGCATTTGCAAACGGCTATACAGTTGTGCGTGAGATCGGTGGACATGGAGTCGGACTTGAGTTTCATGAAGAACCATGGGTTGGCTACAACACAAAACGTGGACAGGAAATGCTCTTAGTTCCAGGTATGATCTTTACGATCGAACCGATGGTCAATATGGGCAAAGTAGACATCTATGTAGATGATAAGAACGACTGGGAAGTTTATACCGAGGACGGACTTCCGTCTGCACAGTGGGAGATCATGGTACTGGTGACGGAAGACGGTCATGAGGTGCTCTGCTGGTAAAATAATCACAGGATGAGGCTATATGGAAGTTCTGCACACAAAAACTGTGCACAGTCAAAAGTAGGATCAATGTTTCTGAAATAACAGATGTTTTCCGAACAGTAAGATCTGCAGCGGCTCATCGTGGTAGCGGATGATATGACGGTAGATCACGACCGCTGAAATGATAAAACAGCCGAGTCGTATGGAATTTTGAGGTACGATCACAAACACAGTCAGCGTAAACAGTCCGTATGTAATGACGGACCGGAAAGAATGCGGGCGCAGTGTGAGCACCAGTGAAAATAAAATATAATAAAAGATCAGGCTGATGAGAGGATAAATTTCCGGAAACAGTCCGATCATAACTCCGAAAGAGACGGCAATTGCTTTGCCGCCTTTTTCTTTTTGGAAAAAAGGGAAAGCGTGACCGAATACAGGAGCTGCCATGACAAGCGCAAACAGCAGGGAACCGCAGTCTAAGAATTTTCCGGCAAAAAACACCGGAATGGTACCTTTTAAAAGTTCACAGAGCAGGGATAATGTACCTGCGAAAAAACCTGCCTGCATGTAAGCATTTGCGACACCAGGATTGTGATCAGTGGATGTTTTTGTAATGTCGGTTTTGAAAAATAATCTGGAAATCCAGTAGGCAAATAATGTACTGCCTAAAACAAATCCCAGAAGGATAAAAATAAAATATGTCATAATAATTTAAAATGCATACATTGTGTGACCAGTAACTATTTTTTCTAATGTTTTTATGATGTGCACGGCAGCGTCCGGTTTCCCATTTTCCATCTGTGCGAAAAGCATTTCTTCCCGCAGGGAAATATTTCCATGCCCATCAGGGGAGCTGGTGAGCAGTCTTTTTCCGAGTGTGATCTGTTTTGCAATATATTTTGAGGAGACGGAAAGATGTCTCTTTACAAAGAAATTGCGGTTTGCGGTCTCACATCCGGGAATCGGTGCTGTATGGACGATCGGAATACGCTTTACTAACGCTTCTGTGGAGGTGAGACCACCCGGTTTGGTAAAGATCACATCACAGGCATCCATATAGTCGGCAACACGGTTGGTGTAGCCAAGAATATGAACACGCGGATGATTCTTAAATTGTTTTTGCAGCACATCATAAATGTGCTTGTTATTGCCACAGATAATGATCATATGCTCGCCGGATCTTAAACGCAGTGAAAGTTCAGCCGCAAAGACAGCGAGTTTCCCGAATCCCATACTGCCACTCATAACAAGGCAGATCGGGACATTTGGTGGCAGATTTAAGGAATTGCGCGCACGGATCTTCGCTAAAATGCGGTCGTCAGAAGGGGAAAATGCGTGACTGACAGGAATACCGTAAGGGTATAGTCTGTCAGCAGGAATCCCACGGTGTACATATTCTGCAACGCAGTCCTCATGGGGCAGAAAATAGGCATCCAGCTCTGTCTCTTCCCAGAATGGAATACAGGTATAATCGGTGCCGATCGCAGCAGCAGGAATTTTTAGCATCCCCTTTTTCTTCATGTACGTCATTGTTTCTGCCGGGTAAAGGTGTGGCGTTACGATGATATCATAATCATGCTGTTTTAAATAGGCGGCAAGTTTTTTTGCCATCAGTGCATTGGTATAGTAGACAGGTGATTTATGTTTGCTACTCGAAATCGCCATGCCGATTTTATAGAGCATACCAAAAGCATGTGGCATATGTTTTACAAGTTCCACGTAGGCACCGCCTACTGCATGTGAAGTTTTTTTGCCGGAGAGCAGAAATATATCCAGCATGTCGGCAGTGTGGCCGCACCGGATGGCAGCTTCCCGGATCGCTTTTCCGGCGGCATTGTGCCCTTCGCCGGTATTACAGGATAAAATTAAGATTCTCATAGATACCAGTGTAGCATAACCGGGGCAAAAATTCGATACCTGATCGAAAGATATTGATTTTTGATTGGAAATATTGTTAAATAAAGGGGATTTGTGGTACGGGAGGTAAGGTTATGGCGACGATCAAAGAAATTGCAAAAGCCTGCGGTGTGTCGGTAGCTACCGTTTCGAATATCCTGAATGAAAAGCCGGGGGCAAGCGAAACGACAAGAAATCTTGTGTTAAAAACTGCAAAAGAAATGGATTATATGCCAAACTATGTGGCAAAAAATTTAAAAGCGCGCAATACCAGAAGCATCGGAGTCATTGCAGAGGATATGACGATCTTTAGCATACCGGACATCATTGACGGTATTACGGAATATTGTGAAAAGGTAAAATATCAGATCCTTCTGACCAATTTAAGATTGTATAAAAAATATAATGATTATTATTATCACAGAACGGATTATTACGGACTGGTGGATGAGGAGATCAAGAAACTGATCGCAACACAGGTGGATGGAATTATCTATGTGACGGCACATGAGCGCATCATGCATTGTATTCCCGACAATTTAAGCATTCCGGCTGTGATGGCATACGGCTATACGGAGAGTAAAAGCATTCCTTCCGTAGTTGTGGATGATGAGCGGGGAGCATATGAGATGATCCGCTATCTGATCACAAAGGGACATAAAAAGATTGGAGTGATAACAGGAAAAACCGACAGTCTCCATGCACAGGCGCGTCTGATCGGGTACCAGAAAGCGTTGCGTGATGCGGGGCTTTTGTACGATCCTGAGCTGATCTATTACGGAGACTGGGGGAGAGAATCCGGACATATTGGTGCAAAGCAGCTTTTTAAGAAACAGGTAACTGCCATATTCTGTATGAATGACCTTATGGCAGGCGGATGCTATGACTGGGCAGATGAATCGGGAATTAAAATACCTCAGGAGATTTCAATCGCAGGGTATGATAACAGAGAACTGTCAAGTTATTATAAACCGCCGCTTTCCACAACCGAACTTCCGCTTCATGATATCGGTTACAGAGCTGCTGAGGTTATGATAGGTCTTGTGGAAAATCAGCCGGGTGAGACAGAAGAACCGCTGGTATATAAAGTCCCATGTAAACAGTTAATCCGTCAGTCGATCAAAACATTATAGAAATAAAATACTTTGTCATCCGTAAATAAGTCCTTTTTGCTGATTATCCGGCAGAAAGGGCTTATTTTATGTAGGTGAAGATATTTGTGAATAAATGTAATGTTTTATAGGAAATATGCACTATTTGTGCAAGTTGCACATGGTTAAACGATTTAAAAAATAAATAAATTGTGCGAAAAAGCAAAAACTTAGAAAAAGTTAGAAAAGAGAAGAAAATATAATAAAAAATAGTAATATATTGATATAAATATAAAATAACATACTTTAATTATTGCAAACAGTATGTTATATATAAACAAGAACGAAATAGAAATCAATCAAAATAACGAAAAAAAGCAAAAGCACTTCAAAAAACATGCAAAAAGTATGAATGAAGTGTGAATAAACTGAGAACAGACATTTTGACCTGGTTAAACGTTTAATATTACACATGACAGGCGCATGAAGGAGGGAGGAAGTTATGGAGAAGAAAAAACTGACAGATGTGCCGCTGCATCAGATTCAGATCAAAGATGCATTTTGGGATAAATACATCCGATTAGTAAAAGATGTCATACTTCCTTACCAGTGGAACACGTTAAATGACAATGTGAAAGATGCGGCGCCAAGCCACTGTATCAAGAACTTTAAGATTGCTGCAGGTGAGGCAGAGGGAGATTTTGAAGGAGCTGTCTTTCAGGATACCGATGTTGCAAAGTGGTTAGAGGCAGTTGCATTTACCTTAGATTCATCCGGAAGAGATGACAAGTTGGAAAAACTTGCCGATGAGACGA
Organism: Roseburia sp. AM23-20; assembly: GCF_003470905.1. NCBI lineage: Bacteria > Bacillati > Bacillota > Clostridia > Lachnospirales > Lachnospiraceae > Roseburia > Roseburia sp. AM23-20. The sequence goes on along the minus strand of NZ_QRHS01000023.1, from coordinate 10,748 downwards.
TCGACCTGATAGGGAAGGCACAATGTGAAGACGGATATTTAAATACCTACTTCACGATCAAAGAACCTGACAGAAGATGGACGAATCTGAAAGAAGGACATGAGCTTTACACGGCAGGACACATGATCGAAGCAGCGGTTGCATATTACAATGCAACAGGAAAAAGAAAGTTCCTCGACATCGTTTCAAGATTTGCAGATCTGATCTGTGAGACATTTGGACCGGAGAAAGGAAAGTGTCATGGCTATCCGGGGCATCCGGAAGTAGAACTTGCTTTAGTAAAATTGTACCGGGCAACCGGACAGAAAAGATATCTTGATCTTGCAAAGTTTTTTATTGATGCAAGAGGTGTGGGAGAAAATTATTTCTTTCAGGAAGAGAAGAAAGAAAAATATCAGCAGATATTTCCTGAATTTGCCGGATATGTACCGGAATATTCCCAGTCGCATCTGCCGGTAAGGGAGCAGAAAACGGCAGAGGGGCATGCAGTAAGAGCTGTTTATCTCTACAGTGCGATGGCAGATCTGGCATATGAATATCAGGATGAGACATTATTAGATGCCTGTAAAACACTCTGGAATAACATGACAGAGAAAAGAATGTACATCACAGGCGGTATCGGTTCATCAGGATTGTTAGAGCGGTTTACAACCGACTATGACCTTCCGAATGACAGAAATTATTCCGAATCCTGTGCATCCATCGGACTGGCGATGTTTGCAAAGCGGATGGAACAGATCACAAAGGATGCTAAATATGCGGACATTGTGGAAAAAGCACTGTATAATACGGTACTTGCCGGAATTGCGATGGATGGAAAGAGTTTCTTCTATGTAAATCCATTGGAAGTATGGCCGGATAACTGTATTGAACGGACATCCATGGAACATGTAAAACCGGTCAGACAGAAATGGTTTGGCGTGGCGTGCTGTCCACCGAATATAGCAAGAACACTTGCCTCCTTAGGACAGTACATCTACGGGGCAGATGAAAACAGTTTATACATCAATTTATATATATCGAATCAGACAAAACTTCTGATCGGAGAAACAGAGACAGAAGTGGATGTGGAAAGTAATTTCTTAAAGGATGGAACGGTAACGATCCGTCTGGATTCAAAGGAAGCGTCCAAAGGAACACTGGCACTCAGGATTCCTGGTTACACGAAAGAATTTAACGTGTGGCGCGGAAAACAGAAAATTGAAACACCGCTCATTAAAAACGGCTATCTTATGATAACAGATCTTATGGCATCTGAGGAGATCAGGATATCCTGTGATATGAAAGCAAGATTTGTATATGCAAATCCAAAAGTCAGAGCGGATGAAGGAAAAGTATGTATCATGCGTGGACCGCTGGTATATTGCATTGAGGAAACAGATAATGGAGCAAATTTAAGTTCCCTATATGTAGATACAAAAGAGCCGCTGACCGAAAAGTGGGAAGAACAGCTTTTAGGCGGTGTGATGACAGTAGAGGCAAAGGGAAAACGTATCTTAGAAGATAACTGGACGGCAGAAGAGTTATACAAAGAACAGCCGCCGGAGTTAAAGGATGTAACATTGAAAGCAGTCCCATATTGTTACTGGGGAAACCGGAAAACCGGGGAGATGGCAGTCTGGATCAGGAATCTGATCTGACAGAAAAATATGTATCACACGGAAGATCATCTGAAAAAAGGAGATACTTCCGATCTGATAAAGAAAAACCATTTGGGAGGTAAAAGTATGAAGAAAAAGGTTTTAGCAGCATTAATGTGTGCAGCAATGACAGTTGGAATGCTCGCTGGATGTGGCGGTAATTCCACAGCAGAAAACACCAGCGCCGATGCGGGGGAAGCAGCATCCGGTACTGAGAGCGCAGACAGCGGCGCAGGAAGAAGAGAGATGGATGTAGAAGGTGATGATGTCACAACACTTGAGGTCTGGACATTCATCGAGAACCATCAGGATTTCTACACCAGCATGGCTGAGAAGTGGAACGAAGAAAACCCGGATAAGAAAGTTAAACTTGTTTTATCCAACATGGCATATGATGATATGCATAACAAATTATCATTAGCATTGGAGTCAGGAGAAGGTGCTCCGGATGTCGTTGATATCGAGCTTGGTAAATTCCCTGCATTCATGACAGGTGATATCGGATTAAAACCATTGAACGATGCAGTAGAACCGTATCTTGACAATGTAGTAGAGTCCAGATTACAGCTTTACTCCAAAGATGGCAACTATTATGGATTCCCTACACACGTTGGTACGACCGTTGCTTTCTATAACACAGAAGCATTAGAGGCAGCAGGTATTGATTATACAACCATTAAGACCTGGGATGACTTCAAAGAAGCCGGTGCAAAATATAAAGAAGCAACCGGAAAAACATTTGCAGCATGTGAGACAACTGCTCAGTGGACATTAAACTTAATGCTCGCTCAGAAAGGCGGAGATTACTTAAATGATGATGGAAGCCTTGCAGTAAACAATGACACAATGGTTGAATGTTTACAGACCATGAAAGATATGCAGGATGCAGGTGCTATGGACGTAATTGCCGGTGGACAGCCTGACAACGAGGAAGCATATCCGTTATACAACAGCGGTGATGTTGCAGCAGCAATCATGCCATTCTGGCAGACCAGCCGTTACTTAAGCTACATGACAGACCTTTCTGGAAAAGTTGCAATCGCAGCACCTCCTGTATTTGGTGACAACGATGCAGTAAAGACAATCGGTGGTGGTGGTACCGGTACAGCAGTTGTAGCTTCCAGCCCGAATGCTGATCTTGCAGCAGAAGTATTTGCTTACATCAAACTTTCTGACACAGCAAACGTAGAGGTTTGGAATGTATTAGGATTTGACCCGGTTAACACAGCAGTATGGACAGACAAATCCGTAACAGAGAACCCGGATAACAAGTATGTACAGTACTTCAATACAAAGCCATTTGATGCATTATTAGATGTTCAGGACGGCATCGGATTACTGACCTGCTATACAGATGAGAAGATGCCATCAATCAACAACATCTTCTGTACAGAGACTTTGAATAATATCTTCGAGTCCGGTATGGATGTAAAAGAAGCGTTAGACGAGGCACAGTCTGCACTTCAGAATGAATTTGGAGAATAAGAGACAGGTTTAAACAGGCAGGGATGTGGGGCAGATGTCCTGCATCCCGTTTCCTGTTATGAGGGAAAAGGGGGCATTACAGCATGAATAAAGTGAAGAAGTTTTTGTATTCGCAAAAAGCAGCACCTTATGTGTTTATTCTTCCATTTGTTCTGACAGTCATTTTGTTTTGGGTATTCCCGATCGCAAATGGTGTACTGTTAAGTTTTCAGGACGTCCTGAAAGATAAATGGGTTGGAATGAACAACTATAAGAGATTACTCTCTGATACATATTTCAGAAAAGCAGTCTGGAACAGCTTTAAATACATGGTGGGAACACTGGTACTTTTAATTCCGTTTCCAATGTTATTTGCAAGCATGTTAAACAGTAAGCTGATGAAAGCAAAGGGATTTTTCAAATCTGTTTATTTTATCCCGGCACTGACATCTGTTGTCGTTGTAGGTACGATCTTCCGTCTGATGTTCGGTGAGATGGATACGGCACTTGCAAACCAGATTTTAAATTTCTTTGGACATTCTTCCATCAAATGGCTGAAAGGTGAATGGACCGGATACTTTGCACTTCTCCTGGTAGCGTGCTGGCGCTGGACCGGTGTCAATATCCTCTATTTCCTTGCAGGGTTACAGAATATCTCCACGGATCTCTACGAGGCGGCTTCCATCGACGGAGCGACAAAGTGGCAGCAGTTTAAGAGCATTTCAGTACCGCTTGTCAAACCGACCACGATCTATGTATTAACGATCAGTATTTATGCAGGACTTTCCATGTTCCTTGAGTCTTATATGTTATGGAAAGGAAACAACTCTCCACAGAATATCGGACTTACGATCGTTGGTTATCTGTATCGTCAGGGTATTGAAAAACGTGCAATGGGATATGCATGTGCAGTTGGTTTAGTGCTCCTTATCATCGTTATGATCATTAATATCATCCAGCTTGCACTGACCGGAACATTTAAGAAGGAGGAGAGATAATATGGCAGCAGAATCTGTTGGAATGAGCCAGAAAAAGAAAGACAGGGCAGCAACCATCGGTATGATCATATTTTTTTCCATCCTTGCGATCCTTACCGTTCTGCCGATCTATCTGTTGGTATTAGCCAGTTTTAAACCGGGAAACTTCCTGCTTCAGTATGGATTAAATCTGAATCTGGATATCCCGCATCTGACACTGGACAATTACAAATTACTTTTTACAGGCAAACATGATTACTGGACATGGTTTGGCAACAGCCTTATCTTAACCGTGATCACTGTGATCCTGACGTTGGCGATCAGTGCATTTGTTGCATATGGATTTGCAGCATATGATTTTAAGGGAAAGAACTTTTTCTTTATTATAGTTCTTCTGATCCTCTCTGTACCGTTTGAGGTTATTATGCTCCCTCTTTACAAACAGATTTCAAGCTGGGGCATGATGGACAGTTATGTATCGGTTGTGCTTCCGTTTTTGGCACATGCATCCACGATCTTTTTCTTCCGGCAGTATCTTTTAGGACTGCCAAAATCGTTGATCGAAGCAGGACGTATCGATGGTGCGACAGAGTACGGTATTTTCTTTAAGCTGATCGTACCGATCATGAAACCGGCATTTTCCGCGATGGCGATCTTAAATGGTATGAATGCATGGAACAATTATCTGTGGCCGTTGCTGGTTATCCGTTCTGCCGACAAGTACACACTGACCATTGGTCTTAACACACTGATCAACCCGTATGGTGATAACTACAGTCTGTTAGTTGTTGGTTCTGTATTTTCCATCATACCGATATTTATCTTATTTATCTGCTTCCAGAAATACTTTATCGAAGGTATGACAGCAGGTGCAGTAAAAGAGTGATCGTGTAAAAATTGACAATTAAGGAGGAAACATGCATGAGCAGAAAAGCCAAAATGGTACTGGATAAAGAATTTCAGATCGCCCCGATCGATAAAAGAATATACGGTTCTTTTATCGAGCATCTTGGAAGAGCGGTTTATGAGGGAATCTATCAGCCGGGACATCCGTCTGCAGATGAGGATGGATTCCGTAAAGATGTGATGGAGCTGGTAAAGGAGCTTGATGTGCCGATCATCCGTTATCCGGGCGGCAACTTTGTATCAAACTTTTTCTGGGAGGATTCCGTTGGACCGGTGGAGGAACGTCCACACCGTCTGGAGCTTGCCTGGAGAAGTTTAGAGAAAAATGAGATCGGATTAAATGAATTTTCCAAATGGGCAAAAAAAGTCAACTCCGATGTCATGATGGCAGTGAACCTTGGAACCCGCGGCATTGCAGATGCCTGCAATCTTTTAGAGTACTGCAATCATCCTTCGGGAACGAAATACAGTGACCTGCGTATCAGACATGGTGTGAAAGATCCGCATAAGATCAAAGTCTGGTGCCTTGGAAATGAGATGGACGGACCATGGCAGATCGGACACAAGACAATGGAAGAGTACGGAAGACTGGCAGAGGAGACAGCAAAGGCAATGCGCCTGATCGATCCGGACATTGAGCTGGTATCCTGCGGAAGCTCCAACCTGGATATGCCTACGTTCCCGGACTGGGAGGCTGTTACACTCAGTCATACTTATGATTATGTGGACTATATCTCCATGCATCAGTATTATGGCAACCGTGACAATGACAGCAATGATTTTCTTGCGCAGTCCGATGATATGGATACATTTATCCGTACAGTCATTGCAACCTGTGATTATGTTAAAGCGAAAAAACGCAGCAAAAAAGTTATGAATTTAAGTTTTGATGAATGGAATGTATGGTTCCACTCGAATGCCGCAGATGATGATATTACAGAAAATCATCCATGGCAGGTAGCACCTCCGATGTTAGAGGATATCTATAACTTTGAGGATTCCCTGTTAGTCGGACTGATGCTGATCACACTGATGAAACATGCAGACCGTGTCAAGATGGCATGTCTGGCACAGTTAGTCAATGTTATCGCACCGATCATGACAGATGCGGCAGGCGGTGCATGGAAACAGACGATCTTTTATCCATTCATGCATGCATCAAAATACGGCAGAGGCATCGCATTGCAGCCGGTAATCTCAAGCTCCAGACATGCAACAGCAAAACATGATGAGATCACGGATGTGGAGTCTGTGGCTGTCTATAACGAAGAAAAAGACGAAGTCACGATCTTTGCAGTAAACCGTAACCTGGAAGAGGATGTAGAGCTTACCACCGATGTGCGCAGCTTTGCGGGATACCGGATCAAAGAGCATATCGTGATGGAAAACGATGACTTAAAAGCAGCCAACACGCTGACCGAACAGAATGTATATCCGGTTAACGCAGATGACAGAAGTAAACTTGATGACGGTGTTGTCACAAGCGTGTTAAAGAAAGCATCCTGGAATGTGATCCGTCTTGGAAAATAGAATGTGAGAGCAGTTGTGTGAACAAATTGTTACAGATTCTTCAAATAGAATTCAAAAAATGTACAACGGGATTTCACAAATTGCGGATATATTATTAGTATCACGAAAGAGTGATAAAACTTTTTTTCATAAATTCTCCCCCTTTTTAAATCCACCATTTCCCCAAATGGTGGATTTTTTGTGCAATAATTAAAAATATTATTAAAATAGACGCTTTTTGATGACAGAATATCAGCAGTATGCTAAAATTCAGACAAGTATTTTCAGATGTATGAAACGAGGGAAAATAGTTAAACAACTTGTGATTTATTTTAAATACGAGGAAAAAGGAGTGTCCGTATGAGTAATACAACCAAAAGGGCATTAGAAGCATCCTTAAAAAAATTACTTTTACAGAAACCATTAGATAAAATTACGATCCAGGATCTGACCACGGACTGTGGAATCAGCCGCATGGCATTTTATTATCACTTTAAAGATATTTACGATCTGGTTGAATGGGCGTGCGTGGAGGACGGAAAGAGAGCTCTGCAGGGCAAGCGTACCTATGATTCCTGGCAGGAGGGACTGGAACAGATTTTTGAGGCAGTATTGGAAAATAAACCGTTTATTATGAATGTATACCGTTCTGTCAGCAAGGATCAGATCGAAAGTTACCTTTATAAGCTGACATACGATCTGATCGAGGGTGTGGTGGAGGAACAGGCACAGGCAAGCAGCATTTCTAAGGAGGATAAACGTTTTATCGCAGATTTTTACAAGTATGGTTTTGTTGGTATAATGTTAGACTGGATCAAAGATGGCATGCAGGAAGATTACAGTAAAATTGTAAATAAAATGAGCCTGACATTACATGGCAGTATAGGCAATTCAATCCAGAATTTTTTAGAGAAAGAGTAATTTTATCAAAACAGGTGAAGTGATAAAAATATTATCATTTCGCCTGTTTTGTATATTGGATTTTTATTTGGAAAGTAATAAGATGACCACAGAACGAAGATAATAAAAGCAGTTAGAAAGGAGATTCTTATTATGTCAAATAAAAATAAAACGATCGCGTTAGCATCTTTGATTGCAGCAGGAGCCGGCGTGGCAGCAGTTGCGGCAAACAACAGCCATAAACAGGCAAAAGCAAAGAAAATTGCCGAAAAACAGCAGAGTGAAAACAGTACGCCATACCGTAATACAGAGCGTGGAAAATACCAGAAAAACAGTAAAGGCATTTACTATACCAATGGTAACTACGAGGCATTTGCACATCCGAAAAAACCGGAAGGTGTCGATGAGAAAAACGCTTACATCGTAGGAAGCGGTCTTGCATCTTTAGCAGCAGCATGTTTTCTGGTCCGTGACGGACAGATGCCGGGCGATCATATCCATATTTTAGAGGCAATGGATATTGCCGGCGGTGCATGTGATGGTATTTTTGATCCGTCCAGAGGATATGTAATGCGCGGCGGTCGTGAGATGGAGAACCATTTTGAGTGTCTGTGGGATCTCTTCCGCAGTATTCCTTCGATTGAGACGCCTGGTGTATCTGTCCTGGATGAATATTACTGGCTGAACAAAGAAGATCCGAACTATTCTCTGTGCCGTGCAACTGAAAACCGTGGCGAGGATGCACATACAGATGGAAGATTCAATTTAAGCCAGAAAGGCTGTATGGAGATCATGAAACTTTTCATGACCAAAGACGAGGATCTCTACGACAAGACGATCGAGGATGTCTTTGATGATGAAGTGTTTGATTCTACTTTCTGGCTGTACTGGAGAACCATGTTTGCATTTGAAAACTGGCACAGCGCATTGGAGATGAAACTTTATTTCCAGAGATTCATCCATCATATCGCAGGTCTCCCAGATTTCAGTGCATTGAAATTTACCAAATACAATCAGTATGAATCATTGATCCTGCCAATGCAGAAATATCTGGAAGCAGCAGGGGTTGATTTCCAGTTTAATACGGAAGTGACCAACGTGATCTTTGATATCAAAGGTGGCAAAAAAGTAGCTACAGCGATCGAGTGTAAGGTAAAAGGTGTTGAGAGCGGTATTGTCCTGACAGAAAATGATCTTGTATTTGTGACAAACGGAAGCTGCACCGAAGGCACGATTTATGGTGATCAGAATCATGCGCCGAACGGAGATGCAGAAGTCCGCAACAGTGGCTGCTGGAATTTATGGAAAAACATTGCAAAACAGGATCCGTCGTTTGGACGCCCGGAGAAATTCTGTTCCGATGTTGCCAAGACAAACTGGGAGTCTGCAACGGTAACTACGCTGGATGATAAGATCCTGCCATATATCACGAATATCTGTAAGAGAGATCCAAAGAGTGGCAAAGTTGTAACCGGTGGTATCGTAAGCTGCAAGGATTCGAGCTGGCTGTTAAGCTGGACGATCAACAGACAGGGACAGTTCAAGGATCAGGATAAAGATAAAGTCTGCGTATGGGTATACGGATTGTTTACCGATGTACCGGGTGATTATGTAAAGAAACCTATGAAAGAGTGTACCGGTAAAGAGATCACGGAAGAGTGGCTGTATCATATGGGTGTACCGACGGATCAGATCGAAGAACTTGCAGAGCACAGCGCTGTCTGCGTACCGACTATGATGCCATACATCACAGCATTCTTTATGCCAAGAACCAAAGGTGACCGCCCGGATGTTATCCCGGATGGATGTGTAAACTTTGCATTCTTAGGACAGTTTGCAGAGACACCGAGAGATACTGTATTTACCACAGAGTACTCTGTCAGAACTGCAATGGAGGCTGTATACGGACTGCTTGGCGTAGATCGTGGTGTACCTGAGGTATGGGGAAGCGTATATGATATCCGTGAACTCTTAGACAGCAGTGTCAAACTCATGGATGGCAAATCCCCATTAGAGATCCAGCTTCCTGGACCGCTTAATGCATTAAAGAAACCGCTGATCCGTCTTGTAAAGGGTACTGTGGTTGAGAAAGTGCTGCGGGATCATAATGTATTAAAAGATGAAATGTTAGCATAAAATATTGCAGAGAGCGCTAATTTCAGGTAAATGTTTAGTTTAAATGAATATTTGTTTTAGATGAATTTTTAGTTCAGATGAATGGAATGGACATATGAAAAAGACAGGATTATGGGTTAGCCCGTGATCCTGTCTTTTTCTCAAAGTTTCGTGTTTTTCATGATTGGTCTGTCAGAAACGATTATTTTTTCATTTCCATATAAGGTAAAAAGGAAAAGCCATTTTTTTCATAGACTTTGATAGCTCTGTTATTTTCTTCCTCTACTTCCAGTCTGAGGATGGCATCCGGGTATTTTTTCCCGATATAATCAATAAATTTGCTTCCGATACCGGTTCCACGGCAGGATTCTTTGATATAAATATCCTCAATCCACATACATGGTCTGCCAAATTCTGTGGAAAAACTTTTGGCGATCATGCCGTAGCCCTGGATTTCGCCGGATACTTCAAAAATATATCCTTCCAGGTAAGGACAGTCATTGATACAGTTTTCGATATCATTCCGGAAAATGTCGTCGGAACCGTTTGTAAAAACTGCCGGTGATGTGTAAAATACACGCATCATTTCAAGAACACTGTTTTTGTCTTTAGGTGTCATAGGTCTTATGATACTGTTCATTTTTATCCTCCATTTAAGAAAAATTGATGTGTTTTTTGACAAGTATATATGAATGAGCTGCCCGGCAAATATTGGTTTGTGGGTGACATGAGTTTCCTTGTGTAGGGTGGTTCTGGGGGGGTACGATTGGCAAATTGCATCAAGCCGGGACTGTTTTGTTCCGTTGTACGAAAATAAGGCAAGTCTAAGTCAGCCTGATTTAATGTTTCTCGGAGTGACGTGTGCGTCTTAAACGCCCCGTCCGGGGGCATTAAGACTTGTGCTACCGTCCGTGGCAGCACAACACTGTGTTACGAACAGGCAGACTAAGATTGCCTAATTTTCTCCCAAAGTCACAAAACGAATCCCGGCTTGATGCGATTTGCCAGCCGCAAGGTTGTGAACCACCCTTCGCCGGGAAACTCATTTTACAACCTTGAGGGACGTAAATTTTTAGTGTTTTGTGTCTGAATCTGATTAAAAAAATATTTCCAAATAACTATATTCAATAGTTTATTATTTGTTTGATAACGTTGGAAAAAATTTCAATGTATTCCACTATGCCCATGTTTATTGCCATACAAATTTGAAAAAATATTCTGTGTTATTTGGTCTGGC
>NZ_QRHS01000022.1:533-69344 GCF_003470905.1 Roseburia sp. AM23-20 | reverse complement strand
CTCGACAAATATAATGAAGTCCTGATGGATACAGAGAAAAATTATACAAAAGAAATGGATAAACTCCACCAGAAGCAGTTTGAAAGTCTGACGGAAGAAAAGAAATACAAAGGCGGGCGCACAGTGGATGAATTGTTGCAGAACATGGCGGAAGGAAAGACACTGGATGATGCTGAAATGGAGTATGTGAAGATTTTTGCAAACCTGAAAGATTTTGAGAAAGCACAGCAGAAGGCGGAACTGAAAAATGATTTTTCCGAGGATTTTGTAAAGGATCTGGAAAGCAAAGGGATCTCTCGTGATGAGCTGGAGGGAATGCAGATAAAAATTGAAAGCAATGGGAATGTAACGGTGAGTGGCATTGAAGACAAAGAGGTTCGGGAGCAGGTTCAGAAACTGGTAGAGGAAAAGTACAGTGACCGGATGTATCAGTATTACACAGGAATTGCTGACAGTGTGGGAAATCTGACGTCCAATACATGGCAGTATGCCACGGATGTGCAGGAAGTCAGGCGTTACTTAAAAGGAGTTACGGGAGAAGATATTTCTCTGGAGAACCTTTACCTGACACCAGACGGAAAGATTGGCGGGCTGCCGGAAAAAGCCGCTAATCTGATCAACAAAACAAAAGACAATGCCAAGATAGAGCGGATAAAGGATGCATTGATAAATATTATAGGACATAATAGGACAAGCGGTGATCTGGGGATTCCAGACTTCACTTCGGAGTTTAAATTCAGTAATGGTGCTTTTTCTGTGGCAGACAGTGGTTTTACGGTGGATATGGCGGCATTGGATAGAAGGCTGACGCCCCAACCGCATGATAACATGTATTCGGATATGTATGAGTACAGTTTCAGAAAAGTACTTTGATTAAATTGTTAAGATATAATAGACATAGAACAATTTAGAAGCTAAACAAGAAAGGAAATATACAGTGTGACGGTATCAAATAAAAATATAAAAGATAAGTTGGATAAAGTTTTTATTGAAAAGTTCGGCTGTAGTGCGGATAAAGTTGAAATGCTGAAAGAGCATAGATTTCTGTCAAGTAAAATTGGTTTTTCTGCTGCTAATCTTTTAGAGTTATTCTTAGAAGTGGAAAAAGAGTTTGGAATTACTTTTTCAAAGGATGAAATATTGAGTACACAGTTTGACGACTACACAGAACTGGTAGAAGGAATAAGCAAAAAGCTAGGAGGAGAATAATTATGTTTGGCGCAAATGTAAGAGATATAGGTGTCAATCCATATAGAAACACCTATACAAGTTTTGTACAAAATAAGAATAGTGGAAAAGTATCGGAAAAATCTTCAGAAAAAATTGTAGAAACGGTTTGTAATGGAAGTAGTGAAAAATCTGATACAGTAAAATTTCCGGGAGATGTGACTATTGATTATCCGCCTAAGATAAACAATGCTTTAAACAATAGCGTGGTTTCTGAAAAATCAAAAGATGAGATGACATTGGATGAGTATAAACAATGGGTTATGAATGAAATATCTCAATTTCCCGTAAGCGGATGGGTTCGTTCCACATTTTCTTCAGGGGCAATTGTAATTAAAGAAGAGGCTTTTGAAAGAATGAAAAACGATCCTGAATATGAGAACTATGTTTTGAACAGAGTTCGTTCAGCATATTCAGTTAAAGGTTTATCTGTAGGATCAAATAATGTTAGCTTTGATGTTATTGGAGCGTCACCGGAAGAATGATATGGTTATGCAGGTCCGGTAGGAAAGAGTGGACTAGAAACAGCTAATGATGGAGAAACTTGGTGGGAGAAACGTCATAAGCGGTTGGAGGAATTTATTGAAGAACAGATTGAAAAAAATCAAAAGGAACATTTGATAAAACGTAAACAAAAGGAAGATGTATATAGAAGTCGGACATATGAAAGTAAACAAAGACTGTCCAATCTATTGAATAACTCAAATGCTAACAGTGATAATGTCAATATTCAGTCATTGGTGTCAACAGCAGCTTCTAGTTATGAAAAGAGCATTGAGATGGTATCTCATGATAAAATCTGAATTATTACATGATTATAATCAAATTATTGGATGAACAATAATTTTGTTTATAAAATATTAGAAGAAGGAGGTTGGTGATATTATGAATATATTTTTTAACAGCCGAATTAATGCTAATCAGTCGTTGCTTAATGTTCTGTTTGGTCAACAACAAAAAGCGGCAAGCAGTCAAAACACTGGTTGTAGAGGCACAAGAGATACTTTAACGATAAGTGCATCGGGAAAGGAAAAACTGACAAAAAGTACAAGTGGAAGAACACATAACACAAGTATTGACAGCAGCATTGACTTAAAGTCCTATATAGCTTCAGCAAAAAAAACGAATCAAGAGCTCATTGAGAATGCAGGAACACAGATTAATGCGAAAACAAGTGAATATATGAGTACAGGTAAAGCATTTAGGGCGGCATTAACGGAAAAGTATTCTAAGCTTGCCGCAGAAGCAAAAACACATTCTAACCCAGAAAATTATATTCATTCCAAGTATTTTGATAAGAGTTCAGAGTATTACGAGACTAATTTGACTGATACAGAACGTAGGATTGCATATAATTATGAGATGCAGATGTGCCGGACAGGAAAAATAAATGGTGTAAATTATCAGGATTCTTTGTTCAGGGGAATTGAAGTAGACGGCGACAGTGTAGATTCGGATAAAATCCAATTTGAAAGAGCATTGGTAAATTCACAGATTTCAAATATTTTAAAGCAGGCTGGTGTAGATACATCTTCTATTAAGGAAGAGTGTACTTTTACTGTCGATCCATACAGTTACGAGATAACGGTAGATGGTGTGGATGAAGAAACAAAGGTGTTGATGCAGAATGCTTTAAATGTAGGTAATAATGGGAAAAATCTCTATAAGCATATCTATTATTGCTCAACACAAGATGGCTGTGAGAGTTCTCAAGTAACAGAGGAATCAAAGATGAAATACGAAGCATATCATCAGGTTTATAGTTATACAGGATATGAATTAGACAAACTTGAGGAAAAAAATGGGACATATTATACGGAGTCGGGAGAGAATATATTGGACTTAGTGGATAGTGCAGTTGAAAGTTCTGGAAAAGTTCCGAAAGAGTTTAAGCAGCAAATGAAGAATTGGATACATGACCTGGTTACAACGATATCAACCAGAGGATGGAACAATGTGCCAGATATGACTTTAAGCATTTTATATGGAAAGAGCGGTTTAAAGGACATGAACCAGCTGATTACATACCAGTATGAAGCTGATCGTATGAACAGACAATGGTATTCTGTGCTTTAGAAATATAATATTTTTTGGAAAACTGGTTGAAGAATTACGAAAGAAGGAGAACCATGTATGGGAATTGGAATCATTCAGAATCATAGTCAATATAAGAATATTTGTGGTAATTATACATATCATATGCCGGCTCCGGTATGCCAATCAAAAATGAAGGACTTAGGTGATGAATTTGTTCTGACGGAAAAAAATGATGGAGACAATAATCTTTATCGTAATGCCTTTACGGGGGCATCTGCAAGTGCAGCGGTAAAAGGATACGGTTCGGGAGTTGTGGATTTATCGTTATTGATCGTTGGCACCAATAAGAATAATCGTTTTATTGGTTCATTGAGCAGTGACAGTGATGTAGATTACCTGAAAATAGATGCGGGTTCACAGTGTTTAAATCACAGACCGGTTTACATTACAATGAAAGTCCCGGAAGGCTGTGATTACAATATGACTATCTATGACAGGGATGGCAATCAGGTTGGAATGGCGACAGATAATGGGGATGGAACAAAGACAATAAAAGTTCCATGTGACTGGTCAAATTCCTCAGATTTTGTTTTAAAGATAGAAAAAGCAGATGGTTCTGCCGTTAAGCTGGATGAAAATTACACCCTTACTTTTGCACAGGGGGAGATGCCTAAAACAGCAGCACAAGCCCTTGAAAAAGCACAGGAGAGAAATGGTCGCGAACTTCAGAATGGGGAAAAGAGCTTACTGGATTCCTTAACGGGGAAAAATATGAGAAAGGGTTTAGAGAAAGAAGGCATTGACAGACTTCATAAAGAGCAGTTTGAGGCACTTCCTGAGGAATTGCAATATTCTGGAAATGAGAGTGCCGCACAAATGCTGGCAAGAAAACAAAATGGTGAAACACTCACGGATGCGGAAGAAGCCTATGTGAAAATCTATGGCAACATCAAGGATATACAAAAAATAGAAGCCGATGAAGCAGATCGGAGATTCCAGAATGATTTTAGGGATGCTTTGCAGGAGACAGGGATTTCATTGGATAGTACCATGCATATTTCGATTTCCTCTGCGGGAGAAGTGCGTGTGACCGGACTGAGTGATGAAGACAATGAAAAAGTGAAAAAACTCGTGGAAGATAGATTTATGCAGCAGATAAAAAACTCATATCTGAGTCATTCACAGACCGTAGAAAATATGAGTGATCAGGAATATCGTCTGGCTGGCTATGTAGAGGAATTAGATCGTTTTTTGAATAAGGTATCAAATGGGAACGTAACAGTAGATGATTTGGAAATAACATCCGGGACGGGAGCTTCTTCCAGTAATTTTATCAGCGGACTGCCAGAAAATATTGCAGACCTTGTGAATCATGCAGATGCAGTATCAAAATACTATGATTATAAGCAGATGATTTATGATGTTCTGGCTTATAAAAAGGAAAATGGGACGATTCCAAGATATCAGATTCAGATGGATGTGGGAGGCAATGAAAATAAGTAAACTTTATCAACATATATATTGCTGCAATCCGTAGGTATCAACACAAACGGTAAGAAGCAGCCTAATGAAAGAATGGAGGTATTATAAAACGTCTAGTGTGAACAATTATATGAATACGGGGTTGATTTCCCAGAATTACGATGTGATTAACACTGTAACCAAAAAGTATGCGGGAAATACGTCAGAGAAGCTACAGGAAAAATCATCTGGTACAATGAGAAAAATGTCTGATGAGGAAGTAAGGGAGATGCAACAGAAACAACAGAATCAGTCAAGGACATTGAGTGTGGACAGAAGTGAAGTTGTAGATAATGTTTTCTCTAAAACAGGGGATAACATTACATATGAGATAGATGGTGTTACATTCACTAATGCCCAAATGAAAGCATGTAAAGAAGTTGTGAGAAATGCAATTTCCGCTTTGCCTGCCAAGGGAAGTGATTTGGATTACAAAGATTATGCGTCTATGGGAATTGCAACAAATATGGTAAGCAGCTATGCAAAAGAAAATCTTACAGAAGAACAGGCTGCCGTCATAAACAAAAGTATGGAGGAATATATAAATAGTCTCACGCAGGCACAAAAAGAACGTCAAAATAGTCAGGGATATTTTACTGATGAACAGGAAGGTGTGGGAAACACAGGAAATTTGAATACATATTACAACACCCGGATGAAACTCAGTGATAAGGCAGCAGACTCACTGAAAAGCCAGATGGCTAATTTACCAGAGCAGACAAGAAAGACATTAATGGCTAATTTGGAAGGTGCTACACAAAGAGGAAGTGTTGTGCAGTCTGCATCAAATAAAGAACTTTCGTCGACTATAAAAACCTTATTTCAAAATGTGGATATGAAGGATGAAAAGGCTCTGAATGCTACAATGAAACAGTATAGGGAACTTATGACACCTGTATATCAGGCAAGTGGTATTCGCAATACGGCGAATAATAATTCTTTAACGAATGTATTAGATCAGGACATTAGCAGGTTTGTAAAGCAGATTGCAAATGCGAATGCAGTAACTGGTAATGTTGGAAGTACATTTAATGATACGATTTGATTTCCATAATACAGTGATATAATGCAATTCAAATAAAATTGGATGACATCACCAGAGAGTAGAGTGGCAGAAAGTCAGTAGATATAAAGGGATAGATTTATTTATGAAATGCGAGGTGGATTTATGGGAATTTCGATTTCGAATGCAGCGAATTCTGCTATTACAAAATATAGTGCATCACTGAGAAACGGCGAACCTGACTGGTCTATGATTCCAAGTGCAGGGAAAAGCAATAAGTCACAGGCGGAGTTTGTTGCGGAGATTAAAGAACTGGCTCAGAGAGCTGCCAATACAACGAACAAAGCGGAATTAGAATCTATTCACAGGCAGAGAACAAAATTATGTGCAGAATACATATCCGATGTATCCCCTGACAGAAAGGCATTATATCAGCAGGCGAAAAATGCAGTAAAAAGACAAAAAAACAGTAATCCGAAATGCAAGGGAATCGGAGAATTATCACTGCTTGATTTTCTGGAGAGGGCAGAGGGGAAGAATAACAACCTTGCGGAAAAGAAATTTGTTCTGGCGGGAGGAGGCACACTGGAATGTCCGATTCTGACAGGTGGAGGATATGGTGCCGACATTTCTTATCAGGGAACAAAAGTGCTGACCTATCTGGGAGATGGTTACGGATGGGGATGTGAAAGAACTCCGGCTGAGCGGGAAAAAGAAAGAGAATTTTACGGAATTTACTTCAATGAATATCATGCGCAAAAGAATGGTCAAAGTTCTGAATTGGGAGAACTGCCGGATTATTTGGAAGAGAAGCCGTCTTTTGACAGGAAAGCATAAGAATATAGGAAAGTATTATGAAAAACAATTATACACAAGGAGAAGGAAAAGATGGTAATAACCCGCACAGTAGAGATGCATACGCAGCTTGTAGGATATGATTTTAAGAAAAAAGGTTTACCTACTGATAACAACATAGCAGTAGAAAACAGTAAAGTTTCCAATGATTATTTCTGGAAAACAAATAAATATACGGATCAGGATGTGTTTGGAAGAACACTGGATCTGACGGCACTTATCAATAAGCCGGATGGATATTTAAAGGGAAATTTATCGGATACACAAGATGTGGATTATTACAAATTCAATATTACAGAGTACCGGGCATTAAGTTTCGCGAAGAATACCTATAATAAGGATATTACGATCACTTTAGATCATATACCGGAAGGCTGTGATTATGAGATGGTTTTGTATGATGAGGAAGGCAGTCAGGTTGGCATTGGGAAAGAGAATGGAAATGGAGGTCTGAGTATTACCATACCGAACTGGAATTCGGACAACCGGGGTTATACCGTAAAAGTACAGGCAAAGGACGGTTCAATGGTAAACCCGGATGCCGAATATCATCTTTCCTTCCAGACAACACAGGCGGATAAAAGTCATGGAGCTTATCAGGAAATGGCAGAGGTTCAGAAGTATGAAGGGACAGTCAGGAAGCAGATGCAGGAAGGCTTAACCGATACGGAGGAAATGCGTGCAATTAAGGAAATCCGGCAGAAGTACAAAGCCTATTATACAGAGCAGATGGAGAAACTGCATCAGGAACAGGCAGAAGAGGTCATGCAGGGTGGGGCAGTGCCGGACGATGAGCAGATTCACAATTTACTGGAAAAGAAGGCAGCAGGCAAAGAACTGACCGAGCAGGAAAATGCACTTTTAAATATCTTCTGTACCGCAGCAGAGCTGGATAGTGCGAATGCAAGTGCAAAAATGAATACCACAGTAAAAGATAAGATATTTGCTGATTTGCAGGAAGCGGGAATGGATAGTTCCGATTCCACGTTTTCCATAAAAATTGGGGCGGATGGTCAGGTAAGTGTGGATGGTATCAATGATCATGTAATGAAACAGAAGATAGAGGATGTTCTGTCAAAGCATTCGGAGGAGCTGATGGATATTTATTTTTCTATGGATTCGGAAATACAGGCATTGTCTGAGAAAGAAAAGTATCTGTTAAAAGCTGCGACGGATGTGGAAAAATTTTTACATAAGGCAACCGGTGGCAGTGTATCGCTTGGAGACCTTTCCGTGGAAAATGCAACGATACATGGTCTGCCGAAAACACTGGATGACCTGTTAAATAATCCGGGCGGGAACCTGACCTATCAGGATTACGCAAGCGATATCCGGGAAATTTTAGCATATAATCGGACACAGCACAAAGATATTATGTCTGAGTTAAACGTACAGTTTTTCATGGCAGACGGTACAATTCAGATAAAAAAATAAAGCAAAGGTAATTAAATGAATAATCAATTTATACAAGGAGTAACATTCGATTGGGATAGAATTGATAACGATAGTTATTTAAAGAGAATTGAGGCTTTTTTGGGTGTTAAAAAACTTGATTTCAACAAACCGGTTACTTTTTTTGTCGGAGAAAATGGCAGTGGCAAATCCACTTTATTGGAGGCACTTGCCGTAGCACATGGTTTTAATCCTGAGGGTGGAACAAAGAATTATGTTTTTTCTACGCATGATACACATTCAGAATTATGTGATGCGATAAGAATTTCAAAAGGCTATCGGAAGGAAAAATGGGGATATTTTCTTAGAGCCGAAAGTTTTTATAATGTTGCAACGCAGGAAGAAGAATATGCAGATTTTGCGCATCCTTCTGTTAAATATCATGAAAAGTCACATGGAGAGAGTTTTCTCGCGTTAGCGCAGAACAATTTGCAGCCAAATGGTCTGTATCTTTTTGATGAACCAGAAGCTGCATTATCACCTCAGAGACAGCTTACATTGTTAATACAAATATATAGATGTGCAAAAGAGGGAGCACAATTTTTTATAGTTACACATTCACCTATTTTATTAGGCATACCAGATGCAGATATCTATTGTTTTGATAATGGAAGCATACATTTATGTGAATATGAAGAAACAGAGAGTTATCAAGTGACAGAAATGTTTATAAACAATAGGCAGATGTTGCTGGATAAATTGTTGACAGAGTAAAGAAACAATGTGTTAGGGCACAAATATGATAAAAACAAAAAATATTTCAGAAATGTTGACTTCTTTAATTGAGGAGTATCGTTTTAATAAAAATACTCTTTCAAAATATTTAGAAATAACTGAAGAAACAATAGATGGAGTAGTAATGGGCAATGTGGAATGTTTGCCAGATGATCCTACATTGCGTCTTAAAATACTTAGTAAAGCAGGATTTCTGTATTTTGGAGCGATTGAAGATAAGGATAGGCAACTAAGCGGTTTTTTGGAAGTGCTTGTTTCCTATCACGGCATATCCAAGCTTACGATAGCAAAGATGGCTGGTGTTGAGGAACAGGATATTGACAGGCTTTTAACCAATCCACTAGAAAAAGTTGAAATCGAAGTAAAATATAAAATTGCTGTGACTGTTATGGAACTGCGATTTTGGCTAAAAGATTGTGAGTTGCCAATATAATCATGTGGTGCTTGGGAAACTGGTGGAATAGCAGGAAATGTAATTAGAATAAAGAAAGATAGAAGGCGAGTAGCAGATTGGTGTCTGCTGCTCACTTTTCGTTTATGGAGATATGTCGCAATACGACTTTTGAAGTGTTGTGTTGCAATCTGTTTTCAGGTATTTCTCGTTGGTATCATTACCATAAAAGCGAGGTGAATTCCATGAAAGCAGAGAAGAAGGAAATCAATATACAGATCGGAAAAAGGTTGCAAACCGCCAGAGAAAACAGTGGATATACGCAGGAAGTTTTTGCAGAGACGCTGGATGTAGGGGTAGAGCATTATCGAAAAATCGAAAGCGGTGTCTATGGCTTACAGCCGGAGAAAATGCTGATCTTGTATGAGAAGTACAGGATTGAGCCGACTTATCTGGTTACGGGGGATACAAATCATAAGGTTGATATTGAACTGTTCCTTGCAAACTGTAGCAGGGAGGAACGGGATGCATTTATAGACCGTATGCTTGCGTATATGAGAAAGCTGATGACAGGCCGTTAATGCAGCACAGTCTCCGGGATGTATATTTGATAAATATATTGAGAAGGAGACGATGTATGAGGGTAGCAATCTGCGATGATAATCAGCAGGACATTGAAAGGATCAGACGCTATACACTGCGTATGATCGATTATGCGGTGGAGTATGCGTTTTATACCAGACCGGAAGAATTATTGAGGGAATGTGCAGATGCGGAGCAAAAGCCGGATATGTACATTCTTGATATTGAGATGCCTGGAATGGACGGACTGGCGGTGGCAAAACAGATCCGTGAGACAGATCCCAAGGCATTGCTGGTGTTTCTTACCAGCTATACCAAATACATGCCAAGTGTATTTGAAGTTGTCACATTTGATTTTATTCCAAAACCAATCTCAGAAGAAAGGCTCCGCGTGCTGTTTGAGAAGGCAGGAACCTATCTGAATCTGACCAATCAGAGTTTCTCATTTTGTTACCGCAGGGTGCGGTACAGTCTGAAATTTGACGAAATCCTGTATCTGGAAAAGCGGGGGCGTCAGGCGATCATCCACACAAAGAAAATGAAATATCAGTCCAACATGAACCTGAATGAAATATGGGAGAAACTGGACGAGCGCATGTTTGCTGCCGTACATGGCTCTTTTATCGTTAATTTGAAACATGTTCATTCCGTATCCAGCGGCATGGTCATGCTTACGGACGGCACAGAGCTGGGAGTGACAAGAGGATACCGGAAGGAGCTGACGGAAAAGCACATCGCATTTGTGCAGGGAGGAATGTGACATGGCATTGTATGGGGTGAGGCTTGTCATAAATCTTTTTGACCTCTGCATTTACCGCAGGTATTTAGAGAAGTTCATCGGAAACAGAAAAACTTCCATGGAATTTTCTGTTCTTCTGCTGATAGTGTGCGAGCTGATTGGAAGTGCGGTGAACCAGATGGGGATAAGCTGGCTGAATTTTGTGACGATGGTGGCGATTCTCTGTGTATATGTCTGCCAGTATGAGGCAGGGATTGCAAGCAGGCTGATTGCAGTTCTGCTGTATATGGGGATTATGGGGATTAGTGAACCGGCAGGTTATCTGTTTAGCAAAGTATTTATGGAACAGATAGTAGAGGATGATGTTGTTATCTACTATTTTTCTGCATTCCTGGTGGTGATATTCCGGCTTGTCATTGTGGAAGTCTTTTGCAGGCTGAAAGCTGGAAAGAATGTAAAGCTGTCGAGTATGCCAAAGGAAACCAGTTATGCGCTGGCACTTATTCCATTATGCAGCCTGATTAGTTGCTTTTTGTTGATAGAGGTTGCAAAAGAACTGATTTCGGCACAGATGGTCGTGCTGTGCATGTGTATCATTTTTGTCATTATCATCACAAACTACATCATTTTTCTGATGATTGAAAAGTATACGACAGTGGAGGAAAAGCAGCACGAAGAGGAAATGATCCAGAGGGAAATCTTATACCGGAACGAATACTATCAGGACATGGAACGGTATCAGGAACAGATACAGGACATCCGGCATGATATGAAGAACCGGCTGACGGGACTGCTCGCAGCGGCAGAACAGGGAAGTGTGGAACTGATCAGGGACAGACTGCAGGAATTATTGGGAGATATCCGGCTGGCAGAAGAGATCATTTATTCGGCAAATCCGGTGGTGAATGCCATACTAAAGATAAAAGGCGTAAAGGCAAAAGAAAAGGAAATACCGATGCAGGTTACAACTCTGCTCCCCCAGAGAGTATCCGTGGACATCGGGGATATGGGTGTTCTGTATGGGAATCTTCTGGATAATGCGATAGAGGCAGCGATGGCAGTGGAACAGGAAAAACGGTATGTCCATGTGGAATCAAAGTTTCAGGAGGGCAGACTGCTTTTATCCATTAAGAACAGCAAGCCATCCGGGGCAGGTTCCTATCGACAGACAAGCAAAAAAGATAAAATAAAACACGGCAGGGGAATCCGTTCGGTGCGGAAAGTGGCAGAAAAATATGGTGGGGAGCTTCTGTTAAAAGATCAGGGGGAACATTTTGAGGCAGTCCTTCTGCTCAACGGAATCGCAAAACTGGAGTGAGACTGCAACTTATTACAGCAAACCTGCAACTTGTTACAGATAGATTGATTTTTTTATGGGAACTGGTAGAGTGAAAACATCAAAAAAAGGAGGGTTTTACTAAAAATGAAGAAAAGAAACTGGATGTACCGACTGAGCAGCAAGTCCATGAGCGTGATGGCAGCACTGGCACTCATGGTGACAACCATGGCAACGAATCGTTCCTGCATGTGGTATTTCGGACAGGACAAGATGCCGGAAGATTCCAAAAAACTCAGAAGGTTTTAAACTATGACAAGATGGCTCAGCCACCGTATGGTTGAGCGGGGAATCATAAAAGAGGAGGAGCAGGAATTATACCAGTTTGGAATACGCAATGGTATGATCCTGCTTCTAAACGTTGTGACGGCACTGGTCATCGGTCTGCTCACAGAGCAACTGGCGGTTGTGGCAGTGTTTACCCTGTCTTTTATGGTTCTTCGCAGTTATACAGGTGGATATCACTCAGACGGCAGGATTTTCTGTTATCTTGGTTCCAATCTGGTGCTGCTGGTTCCGGTTTATACACAGGCTGTGTTTTACAAGACATCGCTGGCATGGCTGCTGGCAGTATTGCTGGTGTCCGCAGGGATTATTTTTTTACTCAGTCCCATGCACAGCAAGAACCGGAAACTGGATAAAGAGGAACAAAAGCATTTTGGCAGAAAAGCAAGGCTGACCGCAGCCTTGGAACTGGCTGTGCTTGGCATTTTATGGTATGCAGGCCAGATACCGTATGCGTATGCTGTTTATACGGGAATCTGTATCACGGCACTGTTCATGCTCGTAGGAAAAGCACAGCTATGGATACAGTCGCATACCGAAAATGGATAGTCCTTTCCGAACAAACGGAAGGGACTTTTTTTCTGGAAAACAGGAGGGATGACAATCCAAGACGGTAACTTATTACAGGTACCGTAAGACTTATTACACTTATATTGAAGCGCACTTTCTTTCCAAGTATAGTACCGCAAAAAGGCTTAGGAGAAGAAAGGCGTGGCATGTTTTGGGGAATTTATGCCGCACCGGATTGCAGGGGGCGGCAGAAAGGGAAAAGTTCATAAGGATAACATCCGGGTGCAGTTTTGCATGCTTTATTTTGCATGGGAACAGCACCTTTTTTTATTGTCTTTTTCCAGTAAAGCAGAACCCAGAGGCCCTCCAGATGTCCTTCATTTCAAAAAAATTACGAAATGGAGGACATTTGAATGTCAGAATGGATCAGGATCAGAGTCAAGGATTTTTATAAAGATGCAGTTGGTGAGCTGGAATACACCTATGTGACCAGAGAAGTCTACGAGGCACTTGTCGATACGTTCCGCAAAGAAGCCCACGCACAGGAAATGCGGGATATCAGACATACGACCAAGGACGGATATACAGAAGGAGAAACGGAAGATCTGGTGGAGCTGACCGGGGAATCGGTAGAGGATACGGTCATCCGGCAGATGGAAATAGAAACCCTGCAGAAAGCAATGCAGTCACTCACTCCAGTGCAGAGAGAGCGGCTGCATTTTTATTTTTTTGAGGGCATGACATACCGGCAGATTGCAGCGAAAGAAGGGGTCGGAGAGAAGAACATCCGGGAGAGCATAAACGGTGCGGTAAAGAAAATAAAAAAATATTTTGATTAATACCCCCTCAAAACGTGTTTTTCTGTGAGTACCTTATGAGAGGAACTTTTTCTGGACAGATGGTCTCTTCCGGGAATCCTCTCATGTCTCGTGTGTGGATACGACACAGGCAGACAAAACGCACATTGAAAAATGCCGGAGAGGAATGCAGGGCTCCGAGCGCAGGATGGAATCACGCCATATCCTGCCAGCCATATCCAGCAGTTCAGATACGTTAGCCGTTTCATGAGCCGTAACCGGGGCGCAGTGACACTCCTGCAGCAATCGGGCAGATGTTCTTTCTGCCAGCCATGCTGTGAAAAAGATCGCATCTAAGGAGCCGAGCGGGAAAGTCGGGGTACAGCCTGTCTGTGGTGGACAGGCGCGAAGAGGGGAATGGCCTATAATGATACACCTTGAGATTAGCCAGCACGCAGTGGTGGAGGTGAGATACCTGTGATGTCTGCCTGTCCGAGTGGCAGGGACCAAAGACAGTCTGGACTGACTGCCCATGAAATGCCGGCTTTGGGATTTTTTCTTCTCTGTTTTGGCGGCGTTTCGGTTCCGGGGAGTAGTGACGAATAGGGACAGACACTTTTTATTTATGAAGTGAAGGATTATGGCAGTAAGACTTAATTACAGAAACCATGCGGCGGAGGGGAACTTCCGCCGTATTCTTGTGGGGTTAAGAAAAACTGAAAAATGGGGAATGGAGGAAAACAGGAAATGAAGAAAGAAGATACCGAAATGATGTTAAGGATTTTTGAAACGGAGAGGGCAGGATATGCCTATCTTTATCCGAGTGATGGAGGGGAGCGGAAAGAGGACTATATCTCGACCACGGCAGAAAATATCGCAAATTATATCGGCAGCCACATGTTTGAAGCCGAAAAGATCGTCATCACAGATATGTGTGACAGGCTGATATTAGATACCTGTGGCTATTTTATCAATAGCTGTCCCAATCTGGAATTCTGTAAGGAAATCCATCCGTTCTTAATCCCGATCCAGATGGGAGAAAAGGACGCGGGAGAGGTGCTTTCAGTCAGCAGGGATGTATCGGAACAGTATTTCCGGGAAGAAGATGAGGCTGCAACCATGGCTGAAATCGGGATGATGTAAAGGTGTTTCTTCTGGGCGGAAGTGTTTTTCTTGGGAGAATGAATTTAACTTACTTAAATTGTGGGAGGAAAAAGGGGAGAGATGATGGAAAGCGGAGCGAATGAGGTGCGGTATAAGATTGCTGAATTTCTCTTAAAAAGGATGCATGAAGATAAGCTGTTAACCGAGGAAGAATGGGAAAAAATCCGGGTTTTGAATGTCAAGACCTTTTCCCCCGAACTGGCAAAAGTATATCTGTAATAACACTGGATATATATAAAACTATGTGGTAGTGTATGTTGCTGACAGGGAGTGAAAACCCTTGAAAATACTGGGAAAGGAGAAAAAAGTATGGTAAAAAAAGTGACTGTCATAAAGGCAGCAAAAGCGCAGAAACATACACAGGAAGAACGCAGGCTGAAAGTGTGCGGATATGCCAGAGTCAGTACCGGCAGTCAGGCACAGGCAACTTCCTATACTGCACAGGTCGAGTACTATACGGAAAAAATCGAGAGCAACCCCCTGTGGGAGTTTGCAGGGGTGTATGCGGATGAAGGAATCAGCGGAACAAACGTAAAGCACAGGGATGAGTTCCAGATGATGATTTCAGACTGTGAGGATGGGAACATCGACCTGATCCTTACGAAATCCATCACAAGATTTGCAAGAAATACGGTGGAATGCATCCAGACCATCCGAAAGCTGAAGGAGATTGGCGTTGGAATCTACTTTGAAAAAGAGAATATCAACACGCTGTCAGAAAAAAGCGAGCTGTTCATTACCATCCTGGCATCGGTGGCGCAGGGGGAATCAGAAAACATCTCAAGCAACAACCGATGGGCGATACAGAAACGCTTTCAGGATGGAACCTATATCATATCGACGCCAGCGTATGGCTATGGAAAAGACGAGGATGGAAATTTAGTCATCATAGAATCCGAGGCAGAAACCGTAAGGTGGATTTATGAGTCTTACTTAAACGGCATGGGAGTGTATGTGATAGCAAAGGCATTGAACCAGAAAGGCATTCCAACAATCCGTGGTGCAGAAAAGTGGCAGGACGGGGTGATACAGGACATTCTGAAAAATCCCATTTATGAGGGAGATATGCTTCAGCAGAGGACATATACAGAAACAAGGTTCCCATTTGTCCGCAGGGTAAACAACGGACAGAGAAACCAGTATCTCATCAAGGACAGCCATCCGCCAATCGTCACACATGAGGAGGCAGAAGCGGTGCAGAACCTGATGGCATACCGGGTGGATGTACTGCACATGAACAAGAGTGACTACACCAAAAGATACCTGTTTTCCGGCAGAATCATCTGTGGGGAATGCGGAAGAACCTTCCGGCGGCAGAAAATCTACATCGGGAAACCCTATGAGAAAATCATCTGGACGTGCAGCGGACATGTGGAGGATAAAGAGAGCTGCTGCATGAAAGCCATCCGGGAGGATGTACTGCACCGGGCTTTTACAGACATGTGGAACAAGCTGTACACCAATCAGGGAACGATATTAGAGCCGCTGTTAAAAGAGCTGACAGAACTTGTGGCAGCAAGGCAGGACAGTGAGGAAATCAGACAACTGGATAAGGAAATCAAAGATATAAGCGAGCAGAGCCAAATCCTAAACCAAGTCATGAGGAAAGGATATATGGACTCTGCTCTTTTTATGGAGAGCAGTAGCAAGCTTGGCTGGCAGCTGACGGAATGCAGAAGAAAAAAGACACTTTTGACCAGAAAGCTGCGGAGGACAAAAGAAATTGTACGGACCGAACAGCTTATCCAACTGATTGCAGAACAGGACGGATTAAGGGAGGAGTTTGACGAGCAACTGTTTAAAATGACAGCAGAGAAGATCGTGGTCTCCAAGGAACACGACATCACCTTCTGCCTGCACAACGGACTGAAACTGACGGAGAGGGGAGGCGGACAGGATGCAGTGGCACATGCCAATCGGCTATAAGGTTGTGGATGGAAAAATTACCATCTGTGAAGAGCAGAGAAAAATTGTGGAACAGATATTTACAGACTATGACAGCGGGGTGGCGGCAGGCAGGATCGCCCAGAACCTGAAAGGGAGAAACATATGCAATGCAAAAGGGAAAGTGTCCTGGACCCACGCATCCATCGGCAGGATACTGGAAAACCCAAGCTACCTTGGCACAGACTACTATCCGCAGCTCATAGGAGAGGAACTGTTTGAGAGAGTCCAGTGCAGACGGGAAAAGGTGAGGACAGAGCTTGGAAGGGCAGACCACAGGCCCGGCAGGGATGAGAGAATCCTCTTCGGAGGTGTCATCTGGTGTGCAGAATGCGGGGCAGTATGCAGCCATATCCAGCCGAGCCACAAAAAAGAGCGTGGCGGCACTGCCAAGTGGAAGTGCAAGAGTTATGTGACTGGCAGAGCAAAAAACTGCAGGAACAGTTTTATTACAGACGGGCAGGCAAAGCAGGTGTGTGTGGAAGCCATCAATGCAGTGATACGAAACAAAGGCCTGCTCCGGGTACACAGGCAGGAGGAAAAGGTCAGCCCTCAGTACCGGGTTCTGGAGCGGAACCTGCAGCGGATGAAAGAAGAACAGGAACGCACAGAAACAGACCTGATGAAATTGCTCTATGAAAGGGCAGAGGAACGCTACCGGACACTGGAGGTCAGGGATGGGGAGTTCCGGACAGAGGAGGTCAAAAACATCCTTGCAGGAAAAAAGGAACTGGAAACATTTGATGAAAATTTATATAGAAAAATAATCGCACGTATCTGGGTGCATGGCGGAAACATGGCAGAAGTGGAGTTTATCAATGGGAGCCGTGTCACAGCCGGATATAAGGATTAGGAGGGAGAGCAGATGGCAGAAACAGCAAAAAAGATCAGCATGATACCTGCCAAGGTGCAGTATGACCGGAATGTGAAACTGTCAGAGAAGAAAATGAAGGTCGCTGCCTACTGCCGTGTCAGTACGGAACTGGAAGAGCAGGACAGCAGCTATGAGGCACAGGTGGAGTATTATACCAGCAAGATATCGGAAAACGAAAACTGGAAAAATGCCGGCATCTATGCGGATGACGGAAAGAGTGGAACAAACACCAAAAAGAGGGCAGACTTTAATGTCATGATACAGGATGCCCTTGCAGGAAAGATCGACATGATCCTTACAAAGTCGGTCAGCAGGTTTGCGAGGAACACGGTAGACTCGCTGGTGACCATCCGAAAACTGAAGGAAAAGAACGTGGCGGTGGTGTTCGAGAAAGAGGGGATCAATACACTGGAGGGAACCGGCGAAATCCTTATTACCATCTTGAGCAGTCTGGCACAGGAGGAGAGCCGCAACATCAGTGAGAACATCCGCTGGGGAGTCGTGAGGAAATTTGAAAAAGGCAAGGTCATCGTAAACTGCACAAAGTTCATGGGATACACCAAAAACGAGGATGGTGACCTGGTCATCGTACCCGAAGAGGCAGAGATCGTAAAGCTGATTTTCCGGCTTTATCTGGAGGGCTACAGTACCGGGAAGATCGCAAAGCATCTGGAAGAGCAGGGAATCAAGACCGCCACAGGGCAGGACAAATGGCATTCCACGGTAATAGACAAAATGCTCCGCAATGAAAAATACATGGGAGATGCATTACTGCAGAAAACCTATACGGTGGATTTCATGACAAAAAAGAAAGTCAAGAACACTGGAATCGTACCGCAGTATTATGTGGAAGATGACCATGAGGCGATTATCCCGAAGGAGCTGTTCTACAGGGTACAGGAAGAGATGATGCGGAGGGCATCCTTATGCAAGGCGGCTGTCACCTGGAAGAAGAACCAGAGGAGCAGGTATTCCTCCACCTATGCACTGACCGGCATGCTGATCTGCGGAAAATGCGGGCAGGAGTACCGGAGAGTCACCTGGGCGAGAAACGGGAAAAAGAAAGTTGTCTGGAGATGCAGCAACCGGCTGACCAACGGAGTGAAGAAATGCGGGGAATCCGAAACACTGGAAGAGAACGCATTAAACAGGGCGGTGATGGAAGCCATCCACAGGATCACGAGTGATGATATGGAATTTATGGAAAACTTCCGGCAGAACATCATCCATGTCATCGGGAACTACAGCACCGCAAAAGAGTCCGGGGAATACGAAGAAAAGATAAAAGAAAAGATAAAAGAAAAGCAGGAAGAGATGGTGGCACTGATTGCGGAGAATGCAAAGACCGGCTCCTACACACCGAAGTTTGATGAACGCTACCGCACCATAGCAGAGGAAATCAATGCCCTAAAAGAGGCACAGAAAACAGCCAGAAACGAGAAACGGATGGCTGACAGCTATGAACAGAGAATCCAAGATATCGACCATTACTTAAGCACAAGCACCTGCCAGATACCGGAGTTCGACAATGACCTTGTCAGACGGCTGATCTCGACCATCAAAGTGGAATCCAGCGAGAAGCTGCTGATACAGTTCCAGTCAGGCATTGTCATGGAACAGGAGATTCGATATGAGTAAGGCTGCGGCAGGAATGGCAGCAAGTAAATAGGAAACGTTGTTCCTGCCAGTTTATGGTAAGAATAAAATGCCCGATGCTCCGGGCGTTTTATTGTTGGCATAAAATAGGAAAGGACAGCAGAAAGCATATAACGGAAAATGAGTAAAAGAAAGTGGATATAGAAAAAGCACATGAAGTAAGTGTGCGACAGGAGGAGAAAAGCGTATGAATTATGAGCAACTGATAGAAGAACTGAGGGAGGAAATGTTACAGCTTGTAAACACGAAATGTGATGCACTGCTCCAGATGTACCGAAGTGGAGAAATGAGGACAGACATGAAAGATACAATCCGGGAAAGCAGTCTTATTACAGTGTCCCCGGCAGAACTGAAAGGGAAAAGACCGCTGGCAGTCCAGTTCGCGCCGGGAGAATGGATAGAGACACCTACATGGAGAAAGGTGGCACAAAGAATTTTGCAGACCTGTAATGAACAGCCGGATATCCATGAAAGATTTATGGAAATGTGTGGAAAAGTAGCCGGACGCTGGAGGACGATTCTTGGCAGTTCACCGGAAGAAATGGATGTACCGATAAAGGTGGATGAGGAACTTTATTTTGAGGGGAAATTTGACACCGAAGCGATGTTAAACATGTTAGAGAAAAAAGTGCTGGAACCGGCAGTGGTTGATTACAGCAGCATTAAAATCCGGTATATGGCAAAAGGGCAGGAGCAAGCAAACGGTATAGAGCCTGTGCCAGAACAGGATGTTTTGGAACATGAGGAGCAGGAACAACATGTTCCAGTGCAGACAATGTAAAAAATGGATGGAATCAAGACTCCGAGTCTATGGCAGGTTTGGAGTTTTTCTTATGTTCATTTTCCAAATGTAAAAATTGATTGTATAAAAGAAATGGGTAAGTTATAATATAGGTGTGGTCAGATGCCTTTTTGGGGATGACTATATCTGTTACAAAAAGGAGGAAGGCCAGTGAATACAGAATTGAAAAATGCAGTGAAAGCAACAGATTCAAAAGCACAGTATGATACGAGTGCAAAGCGTCTGTTAGGACAGAAAAGCATACTGGCACATATACTGGTAAAAACAGTTGATGAGTTTAAGGGCATGAATCCCAAGGATGTGGTCGACTGCATTGAGGGAACACCACATATCAGTACGGTACCGGTAGAGCCTGGACTCACAAATGCAGCCAGCGAAAAAAATGGTGAGAGACTGGTCGGTTTCAACACAGAAAATGAAGAGATCAATGAAGGTCTGGTAAGATTTGATATCGTTTTTTATGTGCGTATGAGAGACGGATTGTCACAGATCATCATAAATGTGGAAGCACAGAAAGATGAGCCGAAGGGATACGAAATCTTAAACCGGGCAATCTTTTATGTGAGCAGACTGATCTCATCACAAAAAGAACGTGATTTTGAGAATTCCAGCTACGATGACATTAAGCGTGTATATTCGATCTGGGTATGTATGAACATGGAAGAGAGCAGCATGAGCCATGTGCATCTCACAAAAGAAGATTTGATCGGTTCCTATCAATGGAAGGGAAATCTTGATCTGCTGAATATCATCATGCTTGGACTGGCAAAGAATCTGCCGGAACATGATGAGACATATGAACTGCACCGTCTGTTAGGAGCGTTGCTGTCACAGGAACTTACAATAGATGAAAAACTAAACATAATTGGAAATGAATACGATATTCCTATTGAGGAGAACTTCAGGAAGGATGTGAGCGTTATGTGTAACTTGAGTCAGGGAATTGAAGAAAAGGGTATTGCGATTGGACGTGCGGAAGGTGAAGCAGGACTTATTATAAAAATGTATAAGAATGGTTTTACAGCAGAGCAGATAGCCTCAGCCACAGATAAGGATATAGAAGAAGTGAAAGCGATTATTGCAGGGAAGGAACCTGCACTTGCATAAAGTTATGTAAGAAAAAGAGAGCCTTTGAGTTTAAATAACTTGGAGGCTCCTGTTATATTAGGAATATTGAAATTAGATGGATATTTGGAATTAGGTAATAACTAATAGAGAGTGATTAAGATGATAGAAAAAGTACAGGAAAGCCATTTATATATGTGGTTAAAGGAAAAAGATAGTAAATTTTTAAGTAAGTTAGATGAAACTATAGAATATGCTAATACGATATTACCGCAAATTAATAATGTTTTTGCAAGTTATACAGTTCATGGTGTAAGACATTCTATAAATGTGATGGAATATATGTATGCACTTGTTGTGGATATAAATAAACTAAGTGAATTAGAAGTAGCATTACTTATATATAGTGCATTGTTGCATGATATTGGAATGATTGCAAATGTGGACGAAATTAAGGAAATCAAAGCAGACCATGCGATATTGGGTGAAAGAAAATATAGTAAAGTACTTGAGAAATATGGGGATGAAATGACCGCTTTGCAAGAGTGCGTAAGGCCGGTACATGGTAAACGTGCGAGAGATTATATTGAGACAAAGATGGATGAAAGGTTATTTTTGATTCCAGAATCAACAAATATTTCATTTAAATCTGAACTTGCACAAATATGCATGTCGCATAATGAAGATTTTGAATGGATAAAAAAGAACTTGCATAATGATGAAAAAAAGGGACATTTTGATCTTAATGCACAGTATATCTCTGTGCTACTTAGAATATCTGACTATTTGGATATTGATGAGCAAAGAGCACCATTATATTTATATAAATATTTGAACCCAAAGGAATTTAGTGATTTAGAATGGAAACAACATTTTGTGATAGAGAACTATGATAAAATAAGAAGAAACCCTAAAACAAATGAATTAGAAATTTTCTTTCAGGGTACAAGTCAGGACCCATCTGTTCATAGAAAACTTTTAAAATACTTTGATGCTATTAATGGAGAATTAAAAAATGCTGTAGATTTATGTGAAAGTTTTGTAGACGAGAAATATCTATTACCATTAAAAACAAATGTAGTAAACCAAATTCAATCGAAGGGTTTTAGTTTTTCTGATTTAAGACTTTCTTTGGATTATAATGCAGTGACCAATTTATTGATGGGAGAGCATATTTATGGTGATAGAAAATATGGGTTAAGAGAATTAATACAAAATTCAATTGATGCATGTAAGACTATGGAAGAATCGGCCACTAAAATGGAAAAATTTAGATATCAAAATTATCAGCCATATATTTCAGTGATTTTGGACAAAGATCGAAAAAAAGTTATGGTTATGGACAATGGTAGTGGTATGTCTATAGATATTTTGAAAAAGTATTTTCTGAATGTTGGTGTATCTTATTATGCGTCAGATGATTATAGGCTACAAGATAGAGAATATTCGCCAATAGGGCATTATGGAATAGGTTTTTTGGCATGTTTTATGCTATCCGATAAAGTGGAGGTTAATACAGTTTATTATAATGAACAGAAAATGAATCGAATTTCATTTGAAAGAAACAGTGAGTACATATGCCTTACTTATGAAGATACTGTAAGACAGCAGGGAACAGAAATAATTTTAGATTATGACCAATGTTTAAGTGTGTTCAATAATAATATAGAAAGATTGGTATCTTTTATAGAAAATAATTTTTTGGATTGTGGAATACCGATTAAAATATCAACAATGGAAAAAGGTGTATCAATGCCATTGGAATGTAATATTAAGAGGATTGAAACAATAATTGCAGAAAACATATGTCTTTCAGAATACTTAAGTGGTATAGAGGCATTCATTGATTGTAGCTATAAACAAATAAATTTTGCAAAATATTTAAGTGACATAAATGGGTACGAGAGTTATTGCTATAATGAAGAGGAGTATTCGGTGGATGAAGAAAATATATCCATTAAAAACTTTGTTAAAGATGGGAAAATTACATTCTTGAAAATTCCGATTATTACAGAAGATGAAGAAAGTGAATTCCTTAAAGCCTATGATGTTTTAGAAGATTACCAAGAAGCACTTGATAAGATAGGAAATTATGAAGCTATAAATATATGGGGAGATGAAGATGAGTTTGAAGATTACGATTTTATAATAGAAGAGTCAAGTGAGAGCATTATTGGTGGATATACATTAGGCGGATTTAGAAATCAGTTTCATCATGGCTCTTTAACACCAGTAAAGCCAGAAATTATAAAAAAAGGGGTTGTCACAGGAGAATCAAATGCTGTTTTGCCTTATAATGAGGAAAATACATTTAAAGGAAGATTTAGATGGGAAAATACTGATACATGCTATGTTAAGAATGTTTTACTATCAGGATTAAGGATTAAGATACCATATCTTGTTGATGGAGTAATATTAAAGGGAGCCGTTATTAATATTTTTAATCGAGAATTTATCCCGAATGTTTCTAGAAATAATATAAGTGCATCGCAACAGGAAAAATTATCTTATGCAATAGGAAAAGCAATTCATTTATGGATTAGAGATCATGCTGAATTATCTACAGAGCAAAAAGCTTTGTTAGATGTTTTTATTGAGACAAAATATAAAGAGACAAATTATTGTTTAAGATAGTAAATGGTTGGAATAATGCCTCCAAGTCCACAACAGATTTGGAGGTTTTCTTCTGCCCATTTTTATCGGGAAGTAATTTCCCCAATAAACAATTTATGGTACAATATCTTAGAAGTTATCATCAAGGGATGAGTAGTGGACCATAGAGAAAGAGCAGAGTAATCGTAAGCTGGTCTGGCTTACATCTAAAATACAATGCAATCTTTTGCTATGCAGGGGCATAAGAGAGAGCATCATGTCAATTTTTTGCAGCCTCGTCACAGAGGATTGCAACATTTTTCGCTCCCAGAGTAAAGTGAAAACTCTGGAAAGTGCATCTCAATTACCCTATCGACACATGTTGAAACGGTAGTTCTTTTGTCCCAACAAAAGCCGGATGACACCATAGAGATCGACCTGGACCTGGATGAGCTGGATGCCACCAGTGCCGAGTTGAAAGCAACCTATCAGGAAATCAAAGATTATGTGCTGAAAGAATTTGGCTTGAAGGTTTCAAGTTTATATATTTCTCAGGTAAAACGCAAATGTGGAATTGAAGTGGGAGAAAACTATAATCTTCCAAAATCGGAAAATGCAAGAGTTCCACAATGCCCGAAAGAGAAAGAAGATGCTATCAAGGCTGCCCTGAAATATTATGCGATGATCTAAGGACATCGCTGATTTCAAGGAGGAATAACACATGAAAAGCACATTTGAAAAAATGGGTGGAACCTACACACTTGGCGCAGACGGAATTTACTATCCGAATCTTGTCAGTACAAATGAAGAACCGCATTATGGGAAATACGGAATGTTGCGGAAAACATATCTGAAAGAGCATCGTCCGGCAATGTATTCACTGTATATGTTGGAAGACAGATTGACAGAACATCTGAATGCGGTGGACGATGAAGTGCAGGAGAGAATGGATATTCTGGTGCGTCAGATGATGGAGAGGCAGGGCATTACAGAAGAATTGAAAGCTTGTGATCAGATGGAATGGGTCAGAGCGGTAAATAATATCCGAAATGCAGCAGAAGAGATTGTGTTAAAAGAATTAGTGTATATTTAAAGCGTGGAAAGCTCCTTCGGGAGCTTTTCAGTGTTTGTAAGAGCTTATATAGAAAATGGGGTAAGAAGATGGTATGATATTGATAATAAGGGAAGAATTGAAAAGTTAATTTACTTAGTGTTAAGGTGAGGAGGTCATTAAATGCAGAGTCCAATCCATGAAGGATATGAATATCAGGATTATTTTACTGTTTCGATAATCCTACAACTAATGCTTAAACAGACAGATGCTGAAATAATTATTGATCGTAAGGATTTTAGTGGAGATAAATTTGATGATCTAAAGGTGAAGACACCTAATGGTACTACTGAATTTCAGATTAAGTATTCTGATGATGAATATTCCCATAAACTTGCTAAAGATGACTTCGCAAATGGAAATGGACATGATACGGCATTATGCGATCTTTTTGCTTCTTGGAAAACGAGAAAAGAATCTGAAAATGATACTCAGATAAAATTGTGCCTTGCGTGGAATAGGCCCGATGATGATGATCCGATTGTAGAGTTTTTGAAACCTATTCAAGAACAGGCTTTGCCTTTTTCAATTGTTGCATATTCGTTTGATGGCGAGGGGTTTTGGCCAGTGGGAAATCTACCGCCAAAAACATGGAGAAAGTTTAATTTGGCGGTTAAGTCAGGGCTCATCGATAGAGAAGCCTTTTTATCATTTTGCAATGAACTTACGATTATTCTGGAAATGCCAAAGGCAAGTCTTGATTTAAAAAATCCTGGCGGAATAGAAAATGTAATTATTCGGCAAGCTGAGAAATTGGGCGTAGGAATATATCCAAATGATAATCTAAACTTAGAAGAAGTTATTTATAAGCTTGCTACGGAAGTGAAGCGTTCCAGAGCGATGGGGAATAGACTTTATATCAATACGTTAATGGGACGCCTTGGATTTATAAGGGATTATGGGAAATTCGACCAGAGATTTCCGGTAGATTCAGCGCATAAGGTTATGCTTGACGATGAGATTGAAAGTCTGCACAGAGCAATTCGTGATTCAAAACGTGTTATTATTACTGGTAATCCTGGTTCTGGAAAGTCTTGGCTTGTCGATGAATACATAGATAAACTTGAGAATGATGACAGTAAAGTTATTCATTATAATTGCTTTCAGTCATTGCAGGACACAAATAGTCTAGAGAGAATACGTGTAACTTCTTTATATGGTAATCTAGTTTCACAGATTGTGGAACAATATCCAGAATTAGTAGAGCATAAGAATACAATGTTGGGTGCTGATAAAGCAGAGCTTGAAAATCTGCTTCGACTTATTGGAGGGGAATTTTATTTAGTAGTAGATGGTCTAGATCATATCTCCAGAGAATATGATCTGCATAAAGATCTTATTTCACGTTCAGAAACTGAAATTATTTCGGAATTGTTGGAAATTCATTTTCCTGATAACTGCTATGTCACAATAGCATCGCAACCAATAGACGCACTGGATGAATTCAAAGCCAATAGTTACTGTATATTTAAAATTGAACCATGGGGTATTAAGCAAGTGAAATCCTTGATGGCGACCTTTCAGATTGCTGATGATACTATTAAAGGAGATGATTCATCAATAAGTGAATATCTACTTAAGAAATCTCAGGGAAATGCGCTTTACCTCAATTATATCTTGCGTCAGTTACGAAACTCAAATGTAAATAAAGAATTAATTGACGGAATACCAGATTACGATATCAGTTTATCTGAGTATTATTCCTATTTGTATAAAAAGATTCATAATAATCGCACAGTTAATGCACTTTGCGGGGCAGATTTTTATCTTAGTCTAAATGATTTAATGGAGATTACTGGAGATGGAGAGTTTGTAGAGCAAGATATATCGATGCTTCATCCATTATTGGCGGAAAACGTGTTAAGTGGTGGTTTTTCAATTTATCATGAAAGTTTTCGCCGGTTTGTATTATCTTCATTAGAAAATAGAAAAGTTGATATAGAGAAAAATGTTTATGGTATTCTTACTGATTGGCTACAGGAGAAACCGTTTTTTAAATTTGACAAGTCGTTTTATTATCTTTCGGAACTATTGTATAAGATCAAGAAGGATGCTGAAAATATTGCCTTGATTGACAAAAAATTTGTTCTTAATGCAGTTGCAGAGGGGTATTCTAGAAAACGCATAAGAATGAATCTGAATTGTATTATTCGAAGTGCGGCTAGAATCAGAAATTTAGTTGCGTTGATAACAGCGGGTGAATTATTGGCAATGCTCGATGATATGAACGAATTCGAAAGTACTGGGGAAGAATATTTTCAGGCACTCTGTGATATTAAGGGTGCTTCTAAACTAAATCAGTTAATGCAGATTGATGGAAAACCTAGCTTTGATATGAATACAGGCAAAATTGCGTGTTATATTTCTTCGAAAGCTGGTATTACACCTTGGTGGAAATTGTATTTAGATATAGAGGCTAAGCAGTACAAGATTGAGGAACTTAAATATTATTATAGATATTATCTTGATGAACAAGGAGTTAGTATCATTCCTAAACTTATGGAGGCAATAGAAAAAGAAAAAGCTTCAATAAGAAACCAATGTATTGAGATTGCGTATGGTGAGCTAAAGGACTATATAGAATTTGATGAAATTGCTTCAATTGCGGAAGAGCAACAACTAATTTATTGGAAAAACTATCTTTCATATATTGAGACAGGATATTATCCGCAAAGTGAAATTTCCTTTGAGGTTGCAATTGGAAAATGGGAAAAAATCAAAACATTGAGGATGCCAGGAGAAAAAGATATAAGAATTTTTATAGAATTATTCTCACAAATATATTATCTCGCTGAGAAGGGGGATAGGAAAGTTATAGAGACAGTCTGTTCGGATTGCGAAAATATTAACTGGTTCTATAATTGGATCATCTATTCTGTAAAGATGGCAGAATTATGTGCACACACAGAACAAATGAATTCTAAAATAATCTGTGAATCAGTGATTACTAATTTGGAATTATTGTTACAGGATACGGAAGTTTTCAAGGGAGAACCACGTACTTGTGATTTGTATTTTCTTCAGAATGAGTTAACAAGGTCATATGAACAGGCAATAGAACTGATTGTTCAAAATGGTACTGTTGGTGATCTGGAAAAAGCATTGAGTATTCTCGAACGGCTTGATGATGAAACGGGAACAAGTTTGGATCATACTATGGGAGGTCCATTAACTGATGCTGAATTTTTGGGGGTAATATCTCGCTTTTTGACTATTAATAATTATGAAATTGTAAAACCTTATTTATTAAGGACTCAAGAGAAAATAGAAAAAAATGAGGTATATGATTGCATAGCTGCGGCAAAGTTGCGTTTTGTTAGTCTTATTTCAAAGTATAATCAAACTGAGGCGTTAGAATGTTTTGATATTTCTACACGTTATCTTGTTGCATATGGATATCATAAAGATATAATTCTGTTACAGATTATGGATTCTTATAACGTTTTTTTTGAATCTGTTTCAGGAAATCCAGAGGAGGAACGGGATACAATAACAAAAATGACAATAGCTCTTTGGAATCATACTGATGGAAGAGAAACAAAGCACTTCTTAAACCGCTGGTTTGATAAATTGCTCAAAACAGATTCGAGGTATGCACTTGCATTTCTGTTTGAGTTACAAATTAAGTTTGGAAAAAGCTGGGTTGTGGAAGGTATGTTGCGTTCTGCTATAGAAAAATATTGCAATGATTTGGGCTTTTTGGATATTGTAATTGGACTGATTGAGTCGCTTCCAAATGATACAAGTCCGAGAATAATTGATGCATCCACATCTATATTCAGAACATTAGAGCAGATGTGCACAGGAGCAGATGTTGATGAAAGATTACTAATCAAGTCTCGGATGAAAGAATTTGTTATCAATATCGTTTCAAGATACAATATCCTTGATAATCCTTGGCCGGACAATGATTCGTGGAAAGATGGAAGCATTAAAGAATTTTTATTAACAGTTGAGGCAGCAGGATTTGATGTTTCACAGTATATAGAATATTTCCATATAAAGAAAACTAACGATATGGAAAACAAAGAAGATAAGAAAACAATTGATGTTTTTGAAGCCACTCAAACATGTTTTGAAGCCTTAACTCCAGAGGACGCAAAGAAATGGTTTGAAACACATGATTTAATTGAACGAGACGTACAAGATATCTGTGGATTCCTTAAAAATTATCAGAATGATAAAGGCACTTTACTTGAATTACTAAGATTCATAATTACTAAATCTGGTGGCTGGAGTTATAGTCAGAAGCGTAAGGATATTATTCTGCAAATCATTGGGCGGCTGGAACTGGACGATGAAGAAATGTCAGAAGTTCATATGTTGATGTACCTTTACTCATATGAATGGGGAAGTTCGTTAATTGATAAGGATGAATTTCTCAATAGTATACGACTAAGTTCTGATGTGGGGCGTAATACGTTTTATAGTGAATTACCTGAAGTTATTATTTCACATTCGGGCAGAATTACAAAAGGCCTTTTGGACGCACTTTTTGCATTTGAGTATGATAAAGATATTATTGTCGAGATTTGGAGAAATGTATTTGATATTATGAAACTTCGTTTTCCGAATCTTGATCAGTATACTAGTGATAATATTTTTGAAGAAACGGATGAACTGTTAGAGCTACGAAATTGCTTATTAATGCGGTTTATTGATGGAGGTAAGGAATCGTTTCTGGCAACGTATGCTTATTTGGCGAATGCTGCTGAAAAAGAGAAATTTTCAGAATTTACAGAATCAATAGTGTTTTGTCTAGAACATTATGAACAATATAATCTTGTGACACAAATAGCAATTGCAGATTTAGTAAGGTGTTACGGTTGGTGTCTGAAGGATATGAATATAGATCGGATGATAAGTGCAATTAATGTTGTTTATCCAACTGGAAATTTGCTTCTAGACGTCATATTTTCCGAATTTACAGTGTATAATAGTTATCTTTTGGTGTGTTCTGATAAACATGCACCTGATTATATGGAACAGGAAGATGTTGAGTTTTACTTGGCAGAACAACTATATGATCTTGGAAAAGAAGAGGTTCAAGAAGGAACCGATGAATATGCTGAGAATTCAGTATATAGAGATCCAATTATGCAGGTACTTGATACTTCTGGTATTAATTATATAGAAATTTATAAAAAATTGCATGCGTCAAGGAGATTGAACGATAAAATGCAAGATTTTGTTGGAGGGGCAAGTAAGATTCTTGAAACCAATACTGTGTACAAGTCATATGTAATTCAATATGCGCTCCATGCAATTATTGAAAAAGCTTTTATTGACAGAGAACCCGAGTTGCTTCCACAGACTTTGTTCCGATTGATACCTGATTATCAGGGAATGTATAAATTATTTAAGTGTCGAGATATGCAACCACAAAATCATCTATATGACAAGAATAATTCATGCGAGCCTTTTCTCATAAATAATAAAGATGAATATATTCTAATTGGATGCTCTGAGATAAAAAAACATATCGATTATCACCAGACATCTTTGATATTTGCATATCAAGGAATAGTAGGAGAAGCTGGTGATGAACATCAAATTCCATTCCAACAATATTTAGCCACAGCGGTTGAGGAAGGAGAAATTTATACGATTTTAGATAATCCGGAATCATTGATTGATTTTATTAGAACGCTAGATCGAGAACTAGAAGATGAAGACTATCTATGGCCTGGAACGTCGGTTTCTAAATTACTTGATGTTCATATTGAATTTGATTTTTTAAATGGAAGATATATTGCAATCAATCAGGAAAAGGATGTTGTCTTTATTATGAAAAAATGGTCATCGAGTTACAAAGGTGACAGCGAGTATCATGGAAATGCCATTCCATTATATAGTGGTACTAAGTTGTATATAAAAAAGGAGTATATTGGGATATTGGAGCAACAATTTGGAACACTGATGATGAAAACTTGTGTGCAATCATATACGCAGGATTATTGATTGAAACTGGGCGTATGGAATTGATGAATCCATACGCCGTTTTGAAATGAAATACAGACTTTAGAAAATGCTTTATTTTGGGAAAATGTTTTGCAAGATTATAGTTGTTTAAAGTGATTATAATTCCATACCATGTGCCCTTTCCTTAGTCCGAACAGGCTGATTTTGTCGCATCTCCTGTTTCCTCTGATATTCAAGTTCCCATGCACGATGGGAGAAAACATCAGGATCCTCCACATTGAGATAATCCACCTTATTGGCGGCAATATCACGGCGGTGATAGTCATAATACTTACCAAAAGTACCTTTGAGCTGCTCGATCAGCTTATCCCGGAAATCAGGACGTATCTGGATTCTGGTGTCCAGCAATTCTGTATACTGTTCAGGTTCAGGACGAAATTTTTCTTCCCGGAAAGCGGCGGCATCTTTTTCAAGCTGTTTTTTGAGCGAGATGTCCTGAGAATCTAGGATATCAAGATTGTTATTCATCTGGTCGTATTTCTTGGATAGATTCGTCATATCTTTATCGGTAGAGCATTCTGCCTGGAAGATTAGCTGCTCTTTCCTTGATTTCAGTTCTTCGATTTCTTCGGTAATAGTGGTAAGCTGCTGATTTAATTTTATATGCTGGATGGGATTCAAAATACTGGTTTTACCCTTTTGTACATTCAGTTCTTTCCGTTCCGTAACTTTAGCTTTGAGTTTCTTTTTAACGGTGTTGTATTTATTCAGTATTGGATTAAAATGATTCATCCAGTCATGGATC
This sequence comes from Roseburia sp. AM23-20, assembly GCF_003470905.1. NCBI lineage: Bacteria > Bacillati > Bacillota > Clostridia > Lachnospirales > Lachnospiraceae > Roseburia > Roseburia sp. AM23-20. The sequence continues at coordinate 37,939 of NZ_QRHS01000022.1, read as the reverse complement.
ACTTCTTTTTGCATCTCATTATGAAGTAAATGATACTGTGTAAAAATCATATGATTGCGGATTGCTTCTAACGTTTCAGCTATTATTGGAATAGACTTTTCTACAGCTTCAGCCAGTTTTGCTACCTTTGCTTTTAATTCTCGGAGCATTTTGTTATCCGCACGAATCTGACGGTTGATTTCACAGCGGTCTGCTATCATGCCTTTCTTTTCCATATTCTGGGCAATGTAGCCTTCATGGATGGTTGGCTGTTCGGTGATTCCCTGATCTGCAAAGCTGCGGTGATCAATGGTAGCATTTATCTGATTACGTGCAAGCATTTTATTTACGGCATCTGCCCAGTTTGCCCGCCAGATGCAAAGTTGTTCATCACTGTTCCATTGTTCAGAAATAGGATTCTGTCTGCCATATCGGCTGCTCTTGGGGTGTTTATCAATCCGTTCATATCCTTTTTCCTGTGCAACAGAGGAAGTCAGATATTCTTTCTTTTTCCCAACTTTATAGTGATATTGCTTTTCCCATCCCTGTTTCTGAGCAGTTTTAAATTCAGAAGCAGTAAAGCCTTTTTCTTGCCCGTCTTTTATACAGAGATATTCTTTTTCCGTTTTATACTGCCATGTTCCATTTTCATTTAGTGGTCGGACAGTAAGAAGAATGTGAGCATGGGGATTGTGACCATCTGTATCGTGAATGGCAAAATCAGCACACATCCCCATATTTACAAAGTTCTTTTTAATAAAATCTTGAAGAAGAGAAATATTGCTGTCTTTATCCAACTCAACGGGGAGTGCGACAACAAATTCTCTTGCAAGTCGGCTGTCTTTGGTCTTTTCGTTTTCTTCCACAGCATTCCAGAGTTGTTCCCGGTCATTCCATTTCGATGGAGCCATTGGAGGAAGCATCACTTCCTGATAGATCAGACCCTGCTTTCTGGTATAGTCATGCTGAATGCCGTCATAATCATTGTACATGCGGCTACAGCTCATATAAGCAGAAGCAGCAACAGCAGACCGACCGGAACCACGGCTGACGACTTTGGCTTGCATATGATAAATTGCCATATCTGGCACCTCCTTTCGATGTTGCCTGCAACAGCGGATAAAGCCCTCGGCAGAGCGCACGAGCCCCGAAGGGGATACCACTGCCTGATTTATCAGGTGGTGAGTAAGTGCGCCCTTCGGGAGTAGAACTTGTGCGTTTACATTCCCCGTAGCCGGATCATCAGCTCCCTTTTCAGGGAATCTAAATCCATTTCTTTAATATGGGGAACAATACTTTCCAGAATGGCTCCTTCCTGGACTAATCGGTGTGTTCTGGCATCACGTTCTTTTTTGCGATTTCTTGCTTCGGCTTCTTCCTGGCGGTGTTTTGCCTGTAAAAGTGCTTTTTCTTCCGGTGTCATGATTCTTTTATCTGCCATATCTGGCACCTCCTTTTTATGCCCGTATCCGGGCGGTTTTAGTTTTAAAATCTTATGCTTTGGTACTATGGTTTTAGATAACTGACAGTGATATATTTCTGGTAATAAATGAGGAAAGAAAGTAGTACCACTGTCAGTGAAAAGTAATCATTGTGTTATACTTCTTCGAGTCAATTCTGGTTCGGAGCATGATTGTTCAACAGGATTTTTTTCGCCTGCTTTAAATTAGCTGTTGCATTGTCCTGACGGATATTCCGGTTATTGATACGGACAGGAATACATCTTTCCAGAATACGGTCATAAATTCGTTTGTGTGCGATATCAGCGGCGTTATTCAGTTCTGATATAGTGGATGGTTTCTTTTGGGAGTTTTACATAAATCCGATTAGGCTGTCCGGGTCCCTGCCGTTTTCGGAAGATAAGCTCCTGTTTTTCCAGTACTGCCAGAGCAGTTTTAACAGTCATCTGGCTTTTGTGGAGAACTTCTGCCAGTGCTTCAATCGTAAAGTAAATGAACACATGACCATCTGTATCTGACCAGCCCTCATTTTTCTGGGAAAGCCTTGCCCGGTCGAGCAGGATAATATAAAGCATTTTGGCAGTTTCGTTTATTTCCATGTCCAGAAGGAAATGGGGAAACATCATATAAGATGGCAGGTTGGTGTCTGCTGTCAGAAAGTCAGTCATGTGTTCACCTCCAATCAAAAGGGTTTATTCTCCAAGAAAATCCCAGTCTACATCACTATCTGGCTGTGAATTTTCAGGTGCTGGAAAGGACGCCCTGATTTGGGGCTCCCTTTGCGTCATGCCTGCAGTCAGTCCGGAAAGAAAAAGTGGCAATGCCTGTTTCAGACTGTTTTCCACTGCATCTACAATCTGTTTCACAAAAAGTTCTTCCCGTTCTCTTGTTTCCAGATAAGGATCAGCCTGTGTGCGGTAGTAGCGGTCAAAATAATCTACCAGTGCAAGAGAGATTACCTGACTGTAAGATTTAAAATCCTGCCTGTCCATCGTCTGTAAATATTCCCAGGCTCTCCGCTGCTGTTCTTTGTCCAGATTAAAGCGCAGGTTTGTGTTGCGGATATTGTTCTGCATGGTTTATCCCCTCCTTTTCAGGCTCATATAAGCCAGAGATTCGTAACCTTTGGCAGTGGCGCAGATGTCATCAATGATTGTGACTCGTGATTTGTCATACGTTCCGAAGTTACGGATCAGGCATCCACCGCCGCCAACCACATACAGGCGCATCAGGTCAGGATTGTATTCATATTTGCGGAGCGTGGAAAAAAGTTCTGCCACATACTGTCTGGCAATAGAACTGATACAATCCAGATATGGTGTTGAAATGTCAGCTGTTCCAAACCGCAGAATCTGTTCTACTGTGGATTCTTCAATTTTCACTCCGAATTTGTCCAGAACAGCGTTCTTTGCGGCAATCATGCACTGGTTTACACCAAGTTTTTCTGTCCAACATCGGCTCTCCTGCGCTTTCTTATTGTTGACATACAGAATGTTCATGGTTCCGTTTCCGATATCTGCAAGGAGATTGGTTCCCTTGAAATTTCCTAGTTGGTTTACGATAGCCGGATATCCCTGTGGGTAAAGGCTGCATCCCACAAAGCGGAGATAATACTCTTTGCCGTTAAAAAGGTAATGGACTTCTGGATTCTGGAGCAGATAGGAACGAAAAGCTTCTCTTTGATTTCTGATCCATGTGAGAGGAAGTCCGGCAGCCAGATGAACATCTGCTTCACGGATGGAAAAGACATTCAGTTCCCTTGCAATAGCCATTAGTGTCAGAAGATAATATTCTTCGTCCATAGCTTTATCCGGAATAAATTCTTTGTGTCCTTCGCCGATCCGGTAGTAAATGCCGTTGTATTCCAGAATATTCCCGGTGAAGATTGGTTCAGTTTCATAGGCTTTGATGCCGGTTGGGGTGACGGTGTTTGCTGTTTTCATATTGCCGTAGCCATGATCTACAGCAATGATTTTTGTGTTTCTGAGTTCTCGCATAAAAAATACCTCCGTTTTCGTATTGATTGATTCAGCAGGTCGTACCGGTGTGGTACTGCTTTGCTGTGGGAAAAGCATACGAAAATCGGAGGAAAAAGGCATTGAGGGGAAATTGAGCAGGAATTGAGAAAAAAGATATATTGTGCTTACGTTCTTCATGTACTCTTGTTGTGATTTCATTGTTTTTTATCGTATAATATGGATACTGGAGGTGGTTTGGATGAAATACAAGATTTTAGTTGTCGATGATGATAAAGAATTGGTGAAAATGCTTTGTAGTTATTTTAATATGAAACAATATGAAACCATTACGGCTACAGATGGAATGGAAGCATTAAATAAAATAGAAATGAAACCGGATATTATTTTGTTGGATATCAATATGCCACGCATGGATGGGATTGAAGTATGTCGTCTGATACGCAGTAAAGTGTTATGTCCAATTTTATTTCTAACAGCAAGAGTTGACGAAGATGATAAAATTAATGGGTTGCTTTCGGGTGGGGATGATTATATTACGAAACCATTTAGTCTTCGGGAGTTGGAAGCAAGGATTGTCACAAACATAAAGAGAGAAGAAAGGCATCAACAAAAAACAGAATACCGCTTCATGGATGAAATGCTGATTGATTATTCTGAAAAAATAGTAGCTATAGCTGGACACAGGATGGAGTTCACAAAAATTGAATATCAGATTATTGAATTCTTATCCATGCATCCAGGGCAGGTGTTTGATAAAGAACGTATATATGCACAAGTCTGTGGATATGATGCGGAAGGGGACAGTAGAACGATAACGGAATTAGTACGGCGTATAAGGAAAAAAATAGCGGATTATTCAGAAAAAGAATACATAGAAACTGTATGGGGGATTGGATACCGATGGAAAAAATAAGAAACTTGTCACTGAAAAAAACAATTCTGCTTTATTTTGTGATCACCTTAACGGCAGCATTTCTGTTATCTGGATTTACAGTTCATTTTGCAAGAAATATGCAGAATAATATATGGGAAAAATATATTGATTATGCAGATTATACGGACGTGTTTCAGCAATATGGAAAGAAATACGAGATTGAGATATCAAGACCTAATCAATCGCAGATGAACCGTTTGGACCATCATCTTTCGGAAATGTGTGACTTTATGGAAACATATTCGGTACTGATTTTTTCGATTGTTGGGAGTGTTGCTGCGGTATTCTTTTTTTATAAAAATAAGTTAAAGACACCTCTACAGGAACTAAAAGATGCCTCACAAATGATTGCAGATAATGAACTGGATTTTCATGTGTCCTATGAAAATAAAGATGAGATGGGAACTTTGTGTAAAGAATTTGAAATGATGCGAAGTGATTTAGCAGATAACAACAGAAAGATGTGGCGAATGATTGATGACGAGAAGGCTTTGCGGAATGCAATTGCACATGATATACGTTCTCCACTTTCCATATTGCGTGGGTATCAGGAAATGCTCTTAGAGTTTGTTTCTGCTGAGAGTATAAAAACAGAGGATGTTATTGATATCTTACAAACAGGCATGTATCAGATTGACCGTATAGAGCATTTCACGGAAAACATGAGAAAAATGTCCCGTTTAGAACAGAGGAAACTGCAATGCTCAGAGATAGAATTATCGGAACTGGCAAAAAAGATTGAGGCAGAAGCTGCCATGCTATCCAAGAAGGAAAGTAAATTATGTAAGGTAGAAAGAGTGCAGGAACAAAACATTGTGAAAGTGGATGAGGAACTTGTCATGGAAGTGACAGACAACTTACTGGAAAATGCGGTTCGATATGCACAAAAAAGTATTGCTTTGCAGATAAAGAAAAAAGATGGATTTCTTATAATTTCTGTTGAAGATGATGGAATAGGATTTGTGGATACTGAGGAAAAAGTAACAGAGCCATTTTATCATAAGAATCCACAAGATGATTTAAAGCATTTTGGCCTTGGTATGTATATTTCTCGTATTTTCTGTGAAAAGCATGGAGGAAATTTGAAAATATATAATGCCAGACAAGGCGGTGCTCATGTAGAAGCTCTTTTCAAAGCTGAATAAAAATACTTTATAAGGCTGAAATCACAAATAAAGTGGTTTTAGTCTTTTTTGTTGTGAATTTATTGAGAATTGATTTGTATGATGTTGTTAAAGAAATAAAGAAAGGAAGAGATACAATGAAAACAATCATAAAAAGAAGTATACTTGATTATTTAAAGAACCCTGTTTTGTGGATTGGCTTGATTATTATAGTTGCCAGTATGTATCAATGTCTGTCATCGTATTTGCAAATTCATTATATCAAACAGAATGAACAGATCACACAAAATGACGTAGCATTGGAAGATGCTGATGTCATGGATGGGTACATTCCCACATCTGATGATAAAGAAAGAAGAAGGGAGTGGGAAGATACGATCAAAGAGACGTTAATGGACACCTCCCAAAATGGTTTTGGATTTAGCAGGCAGGAAGCAGATCATGTAATGAAAGAAATTCAGAATATGGATGTAAAGACTGCTTCTGATTTTTTGGAATCCCAATATGGCTATTATAATGCAATATATGCTTATGAGGATCTTGAAATTCATAAGGGGACAGCAGAAGAAATCAATCATTATATCGAGCGGAAATTATCCGAACATTCTTTTTCCTGGTACTTTGCCAAAAAATTTACGGATTTTGCAGGATTGCATATGGCCTTTTTGGCAACAGTCTTGCTATCATTTTTATTTATTCAGGATACACGAAAAAGTACCTATGAATTATTACATACAAAGCCTGTTACGGCAGTCCAATATATATGTGGGAAAGTAATAAGCGGATTCATTAGTATGCTGGGAGTATTAGTGATTTTGAATGTTATATTCTTTATGCTGTGTTTGAAAACGTCTTTAGAATCGGGCTTTCCAGTAACACCAATTGATTTTTGCGTGAATTCTCTGATCTATATTATTCCGAATCTTTTGATGATATGTTGTGTCTATACAATTACAGCAGTAATATTTAAAAATCCGCTTCCGGCAGCACCAATCTTGTTTTTACACATTATATATTCAAATATGCTGACCATGAAGAATGATATTTATTATATGAGACCGTTCTCTATTATGGTGCGATTCCCTGGCAGATTTTTTGAAACACATGTAGCCAAAATGTCAAACATAAATCAGATTATTCTTGTAATTTCATCAGTTATATTAGTATGTATTTCTGTTACAATCTGGAAAAGGAGGAGGGTTCATTGAAAACGGAACTAAAAAACTGCCTGTCGTTATATAAGATTTTTTATTCATGTGCATTTATACTGATATTGTGTGTTATTCATCCGATTATATACTATGAAGAAATCGGTTCAGCAATTCAGTCTCCAATAGCATTTTTAACAATTATTTTTTGTAGTGACACATATTTGATGGAAGTAAAAAGTAAGCGTGCCGATGTATTTCATTTGTATGATCAAAAAAAGCAGTTAAAAGTAATATTGCAGAGAGTGGGCGTTCAAATATTATATTTATTAATACTTTCTTGTGTTGGATATGTTTTGTTTTTCTGGCAAAAACCGGGCAGTGTAAACGAAGGCATTTCGGGTATTCAGATATTTCTTTTATATTTTATTGCAATGTTTGGAACTATCTGGCTTTGGAGTATATGCTCTGTGATTTTGTGTACATTGCTTCGAAATATGTGGGCAGGTATTGGATGTTTATTTGGAATTGTCATTGGACTTATATCAAAAGCGGGAAGTTCATTTTTCGGAAATCTGGGATTGTTTTCTTTCAGCTTTTGTGAACCTACTCAATTAATGTCCGAGAGTTGGATTTATGGAACGCTTGTGTCTTTTATAGCGGGGCTGTTTTTATTTGCAGTATTACCAATGGCTTTAAAGAAAAGAGGATAGATTATGAGTATTAGAATAAATGATTTAACAGTTAGATTTAAAAATGGTGTAGTTGCAGTAAATGAGGCATCTCTTGAAATACCTAAGGGAATTTACGGACTTTTGGGTGAGAATGGTGCTGGAAAAACCACTTTGATGAGGGTTCTTACAACTGTTTTAAAACAAACGGAAGGAATGGTTTCCCTTGATGGAATTCTGTATAACGAGGGAAATTATGAGAAAATACAGAAAAAGATTGGTTATCTTCCACAGGAAATCGACTTATATCCGAATCTTACGGTGAAAGAATGTCTTGTATATATGGGGGGACTGTCAGGAGTATCCAGAAATGACCTCGAACAAAGAATTACCTATTATCTGGAAAAGACTTCTCTTACAGAGCATCAGAATAAAAAAATGCGGCAATTATCTGGTGGTATGAAGAGACGTGTCGGACTCATACAGGCACTTCTTAATAATCCGGATTTTTTGATTATTGATGAACCAACAACCGGGTTAGATCCGGAAGAAAGAATTAGGATCCGCAATCTTCTGGTTGATTTTTCAAAGGATAGAACTGTGCTGTTTTCCACTCATGTAGTAGAAGATTTAGCAGCAACCTGTACACAGCTTGCCATTATGAAAAAAGGGAATTTTTTATATTCCGGAAGCGTGAGTGGATTGCTGGAAAATGCAAAGGGCTGTGTTTGGAATTGTACGGTACAAAATGCAGAAGAAGCCCGTTTGTTAGAAGCCAATTATTCTATTTCATCTAAGCAGTATGTAGAAAATGGAATTCATATGAAAATATTAAGCAAAGGAAAGCCAAATGAGAAGTGTGTCCCGGATAATGATATCACTTTGGAAGATGCGTATATTTATTTGACGAATAGTTGAATATAACGGCGGGCAAGTTGCCCGCCGTAAATTGTACTTATTTTGTTAAAAGACCGGATAGAGTTTTTCCAATGGAAAATCCAATCTGTGGATATAACTCCTGAATCTCCCGATATTTTGCTTCAATCATTTCAGGCTCATCAGCCCAGATCTTTTCATATATTTTGAAAGCTTTTTTAAAATGTGTTTTGGCGTGTGAAAGATTGGCGGTCATCAGATAAATGGTTGCAAGGGTTTCCTGTACTTTGGCATAATCCAGACATTCATCGGAATGGTATTCCTTGATGATGCCGGATAATTTTTGCAATTCGGAGATTCCTCTTTCGGGTTCCTGCTGTTCTGTCAGGAACATTGCATAATTGGCAATCTGAGGTATGCTGTCATTTATATGAAGCAGGTTAAATTGGTCAAGCAGTGAGATACTTTTTTCCATGTGTTCTCTTGCAAGATCGGGATGACTGTTTATGCGGTAAAGTCCACCGAGATTGGCATGAAGGTTGGAAACAAGACGAGCATTGTCAGCAGTGATATTTTCTATCTAGGCAAGTGCATCCTTTTCCAGTTTTATTGCTTTTTCAGGTTTGGTTTCAAGAGTTGCCTGAAAATCCAGTAATAACGCCCGGTCAGAGTTGGTGCCAATGTTTTTTGTCTTTAACAGCACCTTCAGTTCCTGAATGATTCCCTTCATACCTTTGTGATAGTTATAGTTATCCATGTATGGAAATGCATTTTCCAGAAAAAGCAGATACTTTGGCATATCATCTTTTTCAATTAATTCTATGATATTTCCGATTGTTTGAAATAGCTTTTTATAATAATCTACTTCCATTCCATGCATTAAACATATGTGCTGTAAAGAATCCAGAAACGTGTGACAACTACTTACAGATGGTTTTGTCTCTGAAAGGGTGATTTCCTGAATCATCGGATGCAGAGAGATAGTGCGACGTGTTGTTGTCTGAACGAAACCAGTCTCAATTAAATCGTTGATCTCATTTAGTGTGGGCAGTTCCAGCCATTTGGCAAATATACGGGCAGAAATATCGGTGGAAGGAAGAAAGCACATATTACGCATGATATCCTGCTGTTTAAGAGATAAAGTGTATAACGAAAACAGCGTATGGATATGACTGTAATAGGTGGCTTTGCTGCTTTGTCCATCTTTGATTATTTTAATTTTATCTTCGTTATGGAAAGATGCTTTTTCCACCTGAAGTCTTGTTAATAACTGGTCTGGAGTTGAGATTCCATTTTCCAGAAGTTTTGCTGCCAGTTCCACGGCAAAAGTATGAGAGTGAACAGTTTCGATGATCTTTTCAACTGTTGGCCGGTACGTGTCTGCCTCTGAATAAAATACTGATGCCAGCTGGAAGAGAGCGTTCATATCCTCTATTTCTTTTAATGGCAGAGTACAGTATTCATCCAGTTTGCTTCTGGTTGTAAACAAAATCTGGCAGCGATATTTTAATACTACTGACAGAAAGCTGTCCTGTGTGGCAGTGACATTAAAATTATCTATGATAAGCAGAGTATCAGATTTCAGGGAACGCAGAAAACGGTTATGTCTTTGAAACCGTTCCTGTTCAGTGCTTTCCGGAAGATCGTCAATAAAATCCATGTCAGTAATATTCTGATGAAGATTGCCTGTATATTCTACATAAAGGATATTGGTGTAATGCCTCATGTACTGCTTTGCGTAGGCTTTGGCAAGTTCACTTTTTCCGATGCCGGCGATTCCGCAAAGAAAAACATGACGGTTTTCCTCAAGCATGGTATATAATTCTTCCAGTTCTTTATCTTTTCCGATAAAATGACGGCATGGTTTCGGAACCTCACTATCCATAATATAATCCAGCACAATGGGGGATAAAGCCCCTCCGGCGAGCAGCTTCTGATTTTTGGTATTACGTTTGATGAATTGGCGTTCCATGCCAAAAGAGATCAGTTTTGCAAGAAACAGCAGTCTTGAACTGGCTGGTTTATATAAGGGAGTCAGATTTTTCTTTTTTGCATCTGAGATGCTGTCATCCTGAATGAATAAAGTGTAAATATCTTGTATAGCCATATTACAGTCAGACATCAGTGGAAGAAGATTCTGGTGGATGGTATGGGCTAATTTTTCCTGATTGGATGGCTTGGAATAGTAAGCGGATATTTTAGGACTGATTTTAGCCTGACCAGTCATCCAGCGGCAAACCAGACCGTTATCCATTGAATAATCCTGATTTGCCGGATCATCCATAAAATCTTCAAATAATTCGTATAAAAAATCAGGCTGACTCATTTGATTACTTTCGCTGATATGATTTTTTAAGCAAGCGCTAATAGAAGAAAAATCGCATCGATTCAATAGAAATTCCCCTTTCGTAGTTAAGATTGAGTATATCCATCATAACACGAACATACATTCGATTCAAGAAAACGCGGATATTTTAAAATTGATTGTGTCAATTTACAATCAATTTCTATTCAATGTGGTTTTCCGGCAGGTTCTGTAAAATAAGCTCAGATCAAAACAATGACAGGAGGAGCTTATGCAACAGAATATTGAATTTGAGCGGTGCATTGATTTTCTGGTACGGATGATTGATAAGTACGGCGAAGAAGTCCTCCGGGAGTTGGAGGAAGAAAAACAGAATAAGGAAGAAAAAGAAGCGGCAGTTTCCTGAAATACAAAATGTAAATCAGACTGTCGCTTTTTTCATGTATTTTTAAATCAAATAAATTTTAAAAGCTGATGCAGAGTGTGTGACTCATTATTCTGGGAAGCGGTAATACGAGTATCAAATGGCTTGAAATGATTCTGTGTATAAAAGCTCAGAAGAAATTCATTATCTTCGCATTCAAGAAACTCCATAACGCCGCCTACGGAATATTTGAGACTGGATATGGTTTCCAGTGCAAATCCCAGTAGAATATTTCCAGGGATTCGTTTGTTCTTTGGAAGAGAATAGTTCTTTCCCAACTGGGCAATCAGGTAAGCTGCGGTAGTATAGGATTGTGTTTCTTCATCCAAAATACTGACACGGGACAGCTTTTTTGCCATTGTCTTGCTGATATTTGAAGCACGGACAGAAATTGGTTTTACTGTAAGTGAAAAATAACCAACCAGTGAAGCATCTTCAGCATCAAATACCAGATAAGTGATAGATTGATCTTTTTTGGTAAACTCAATCGCATTATGTAATAAAAAGTATTCCACATCGGGATTTTTGGGACAAGAAAAATCGGAGAGTAAGTCGTAAAGACTTTCCTCTCCGATATATGTCGGTTCGTCTTTATCCAAATATGCCCGAATATTAACGGTAAAATATTTATCAGACATGTTTTTTCTTCCTTTTTGACATTAAAGCTAAGATTTCCTGTGGGTTTGTTAACTGACGTCCGGGAAGTGTCTGCTTTGGTGTGCGGTCACGGTCAGCTTCGTCAATTGCTGCGACAAAACGCTTTACGCTATTTGGATTGGATACGACAAAATTATGAGTAATACTTGAAGTAGCCATACTAACACCTCCTCTTTTTCTAGCTTTTTTGTGTATTTATAGTATATGCAATGTGTGATAAAAACACAATATCGAAAACAAAAATAATTTCTAAATAATTTTCAAGCCGGACATTTATTAGACGCTTCCGGTAAGCGAACAATATTTTCGAGCCAATCATTTATAAGTCGCCAATGGTGGGCGGGCAATATTTTGATAACAGAAATGCTCTGTATCTAACTTAATTATACGATTGGCGAAGAAATGCGTCAATACGGAAAATAAGTATTGAAAATAGTTGGAACAAGTACTAAAATTAAGTTGGGACAACAAAACGGAGTTATACTGCGAGGAAGATTATGAAGAATAAAAAGATTAAATGCGATATATATACCAGAGTATCCACAACCATGCAGGTAGATGGCTACAGTCTGGATGCTCAGAAAGAAAAACTCAAGAGATATGCGGAATTTCAAAACATGGAAATCGTAAATGAGTATTCCGATGAAGGTAAGTCTGGAAAAAGCGTAGAGGGCAGACCGGAATTTCAGAGAATGTTGGATAATATTGAGAATGGAACAGATGAGGTGCAGTTTGTACTGGTGTTCAAGCTTTCCAGATTTGGTCGTAATGCGGCAGATGTTTTAAATTCTTTGCAGAGGATGCAGGATTTTGGAGTGAATCTGATCTGTGTAGAAGATGGAATTGACAGCTCAAAAGATAGTGGAAAGCTGATGATTTCTGTTCTGTCTGCGGTGGCAGAGATCGAACGAGAGAATATCCTTGTTCAGACAATGGAAGGACGTAAGCAGAAAGCCAGGGAAGGAAAATGGAATGGTGGATTTGCTCCGTATGGTTATGAATTAGTAAATGGAGAATTGCAGATTGCAGAGGACGAAGCAGAGATTATTCGTCTGATCTATGACAAATTTATTCATACCAATATGGGAATCTCTGCGATTGCTGCATGGCTGAACCAGCATGGATACAAAAAGAAAAAACGACAGAATAATACACTGGACGCATTTGCCGCTTCATTTATAAAGGGCGTTCTGGATAATCCGGTATACTGTGGAAAGCTGGCTTATGGACGAAGGAAAAACGAGAAAGTTTCTGGTACAAGAAATGAATACCGCATTGTAAAGCAGGAAAATTATATGCTGCACGATGGTATCCATGAAGGGATTGTTTCAGAAACAGACTGGGAGCTGGCACATCAAAAACGGGAAAAAACAGGTGTGAAATATGAAAAGACACATAGTCTCGATCATGAGCATATTTTATCCGGAATATTGAGATGCCCATTATGTGGAAGTGGTATGTATGGAAACGTGAACCGAAAGAAAAAGAAAGACGGAACTTTATATAAGGATTATTTCTATTATGCCTGCAAACATCGTCGCCTGGTAGATGGTCATAAATGTGGATATCGTAAACAATGGAGTGAGGAGAAGATTAACAATGCAGTGGAAGAAGTTATTCGGAAGCTGGTGAAGAATCCTAAATTTGAAGAAGCAATTCTGAATAAAATCGGTTCAAGAATAGATACAGAAGAAATAGAAAAAGAGATTGAAAGACTGGAAAAGCAGCACAGGCAGCTGACCGGAGCAAAAGCAAGACTTGGACAGCAGATGGACAGTCTGGATATCATGGATAAATTTTATGAGAAGAAATATCAGGATATGGAGACAAGGTTATACCGTTTGTATGATGAGATTGAAGGCGTGGAGAACAGTATAGAAGAAGTCAAGAACCGCCTGCTGAATATCCGGCAACAGAAAATATCAGAAGAAAACGTCTATCAATTTCTTTTGTATTTTGATAAACTATATGATAAGTTCACCGACCTGGAGAAGAAAGAATTTCTTAACAGTTTTGTGGAACAGGTGGACATTTACGAGCAGGAGCAGCCAGATGGCAGATTCCTGAAGCACATAAAGTTCCGTTTTCCAGTGTATTTTGGAGACAGGGAAATACAGGAACTTTGTTGGGACAATGAAAGTACCGTTTAGACAGTTGTCTTGCTTTCCAAGTGAATGGTCGATACAAGAAAAGTGAAGGTGGACTTCTCCCTGGAGGATATGGATTTATCTGAATTTAAGGGGCGCTAAAGGTCTGGGGGACCATTGTCTGGCACGAACCGAAGCGGAGCGGAGACAAGCAGCTTATGAGCAGATAAAGGCATATGTACTGCAACAGACAGGACTTAAGGTTTCGTCATTGTATATAGCACAGGAGAGGAAAACAGGGTAGCTGATGTGGAACATATTCCGTGGGTGGAGCGGGAGCTGCAGTAATAAAGATGATTTATATTATTTTAACTTTAGTTTCAGGAATTTTGCTGTCAGGAGTATGGTTTGGGCTTAATTTTCTGATACAGATATGTGTGGAAAAGTCAAAAGTAAAATTTTTGGAACGCTATAGTGTAATAGCTGCATCTGTGATACCATTAGTTTTCATCTTAAAATACAACAGACTGGAATTATGGAATTATCATAGTCTTGCTGATTGGAAAAACTGGATGATTCTGGCTGTTACAGTATTATTGTCAGCCATTGTCATTTCCATAAATCAGGTTGCGGAAATCCCACGCGGAAAAGAATTATTGCTTTATGCGTTAGATGGTGTCTGTATGGAAATCCCGCAGCGTATGATGATGCAGACATTTAGCGGTGTTCTTTTCATGCACTGGGGATTAGATTTGTATTTGTCCATACCGGTTACATCGTTTGTCTGGTGTATCAGCATCTGTATACAATGTCTGATCTGCAAATTAAAATTTGACCGGAAAATAGTAATAGAGATAGCGGCATCTTTTCTGTTTTCTATGGGAGCCGGATTACTATTATTAAAAAGCGGATTTATTGGACTACCTATGGCAGGACATTTTTTAGAACGTATTTTGAGTACAATTATCCGTAAAATCCGAAGATAAAAGAAAGGAAGAAAGTCCATGACAACCAGACAGGAAGCATTATCTTTTGGCATGACATTTAAAGATGTCTATCAGGACACACCGTTCCACGATCCAAACTGGATTCTGGTGCGGTATAAAAAGAACAAAAAGGCATTTCTCTGGACTTATGAGTACGAAGGACAGATGCGCATAAATATAAAAGTTGATCCGCAGTGGCGCGATTTCTGGCGGGAGGCATATGCAGCGGTGATTCCGGGATATCATCAGAACAAGGAACACTGGAATACCGTTATTCTGGATGGAAGCATACCGGATGAGGAAATCAGACGGATGATCGCAGAGAGTTATGATCTGATCTGCGGAAAAAAATAAATTCATTTGTAAAGAACAATCAAGAAGTGAGGCAATAGTGTGAAAAATAAGATTTTTCACACGCAAGATTTGTGCTTGCGCACAAACTTGAGATGCGCAGAAAGCTGCGCAAGAATGGAGATTTTTATGTCAGCAAAAGATACAATGGAAAATAAAATCACAGAGGGAGTCATCTGGAAACAGCTTTTATTATTCTTTTTCCCGATACTGGTGGGAACATTTTTCCAGCAGCTTTACAATACGGTGGACGCGGTGATCGTCGGGCGGTTTGTCGGAAAAGAGGCACTATCCTGCGTCAGCGGTTCGTCCGGTCAGATCATCAATCTGGTGGTCGGATTTTTTACCGGATTATCTGCCGGCGCAACAGTTATGATCTCCCAGCATTTTGGGGCAAAAAATGAGGAACAGCTGCATAAGGCACTGCACACGGCATATGCATTTGCAATCACAGGCGGTATCATTGCCGGAGTGATCGGTGTTGTTATGACACGTATGGTTTTAAAATGGATGAATACGCCGGAAAATCTGCTGCCTGACTCGACACTTTATGTGCGGATTTATTTTGCGGGACTCTTATTTATTTTTGTTTACAATATGGGAGCGGCAATCTTACGGGCAATCGGCGATTCGAAACGTCCGCTTTATTTTCTGATCATCTGCTGCATCGTCAATATTATTCTGGATCTGGTGCTGGTGCTTGGATTTAAAATGGGAGTCCTTGGCGTGGCAGTGGCAACACTGATCGCGCAGGGGATCAGCGCTGTGCTCGTCAGTGTGGCATTAATGTATCATACTGCCGGCTTAAAGTTAATTCCACGCGAAATCAGGATCCATAAAAGTGTGCTGAAAAATATGCTCGCCATCGGACTGCCGACCGGTATCGAGTCGAGCATGTACAGTATTTCAAACGTGATCGTGCAGGCTGCGTTAAACGGATTTGGCGTTGACACAATGGCGGCATGGGCTGCATTTGGCAAAATAGACAGCCTTTTCTGGATGATCAACAGTGCGTTTGGAATCGCTGCGACCACGTTCGTTGGTCAGAATTTTGGTGCCGGAAAAATGGACCGCGTCCGCAAAGGAACAAGGGAATGTCTTGGCATGGCACTTGTAACTGCGATTCTTCTGAGTGTGATCTTAATGTCGGCGGGAAGATTTTTATTTGGCATATTTACCACAGATGCGAATGTAGTGGAAATTGGTCTTAGCATGATGCAGATCATATCGCCGACCTATTTTCTGTTTGTGTTTATCGAAGTATATTCCGGCGCACTGCGCGCGCAGGGGCATGTGATCGTGACGACGGCAATGACGATGATCGGTATCTGTGTGCTGCGTGTCGTATGGGTCACCTGGATCGTACCGGATGGCACACTCTCACAGATCGTGGCATGTTACCCAATTACATGGCTGGTCAGCGCGGTGGGGATGATCATTTATTATCATTATAAGCAGAAAAAGATTCTGGAAAAATTTGCTGCAACACATGATTTATAAACAGAGAAACTGGAAGCAGTTTTTTATAGCTACATGGTTAAAAATAAGTTCAGGAAAAGAGGATATAAATGAAACAGTCAAAAAATGAAATTAATCTCGGCGAGGGAAGCGTCGGCAGACTTTTGCTGACCTTGGCGGTACCATCTGTGATCGCACAGCTCGTCAATCTTCTTTACAATCTGGTGGATCGTATTTATATCGGTCATATCCCGGAAAACGGGGGCGTGGCACTGACCGGTCTTGGACTCTGCTTCCCGATTCTGATGATTGTCACGGCATTTTCCGGTCTGATCGGGTATGGCGGGGCGCCGCGTGTTGCTATTTTCATGGGAAAAGGCAAAAATGATGAGGCGGAGGAGATACTCGGCAACTGTACCATGGCATTGATCGTGATCGCATTGATTTTAGTTGTGGTACTGCAGTTTGCAGCGGAGCCGCTTCTGATGCTGTTTGGTGCAAGTGACAATACGCTGCCGTATGCACTTTCTTATCTGAACATTTACGGAAAAGGGACTTTGTTTGTCATGCTTACGATGGGATTAAATTCCTTTATCAATACACAGGGATTTTCCAAAGTTG
This sequence comes from Roseburia sp. AM23-20, assembly GCF_003470905.1. Taxonomy (NCBI): domain Bacteria; kingdom Bacillati; phylum Bacillota; class Clostridia; order Lachnospirales; family Lachnospiraceae; genus Roseburia; species Roseburia sp. AM23-20. Next base: position 20,879 of record NZ_QRHS01000022.1, on the reverse strand, counting down.
GTATGAAAACGGTTCTGATCGGGGCAGTCTGCAATATTATTTTAGATCCGGTCTTTATTTTCGCATTTGACATGGGTGTGCAGGGAGCCGCGCTTGCAACGGTGATCTCACAGGCAATTTCAGCGGTATGGGTCATCCTTTTTCTGACGGGCAAACAGACAAAGCTGAAAATAAAGACAAAGTATTTTAAGCCGAAAGCCTCCGTACTTTTGCCGGTATGCGCCCTTGGTGTATCGCCTTTTATCATGAATGCGACGGAGAGCGCAATCAATATTGCATTTAACGCATCTTTATCACGCTACGGCGGTGATGTGGCGGTTGGAGCCATGACGATCTTAAGCAGTATTATGCAGCTTCAGTTTATGCCGGTGCAGGGAATTGCACAGGGAGCGCAGCCGATCATGAGTTTTAATTATGGAGCAAAAAAGATGGATCGTGTGAAAAAGGCATATCGTCTGCTTATGATCTGCAGTTTTACATACACGATGATCTTCTGTCTGGCGGTGGAAATCGCACCTGGATTTTTTGTGCATCTGTTCAACAGCAGTTCACAGGAATTATTTGAAATGACAAAATGGGCACTGCGCATCTATATGGCAGCGACCGGAGTATTCGGAATCCAGCTTGCGGTGCAGCAGGTATTCATGGCACTCGGACAGGCAAAAATCTCATTGTTTATTGCATGCCTGCGAAAGATTATCCTGCTGATTCCGCTGATTTATATCCTGCCGCATTTCTTTGCAGATAAAGTATTTGCCGTTTTTTTAGCAGAGCCGGTTTCGGATTTTATTTCGGTGACAGTTGCAGCGACATTATTTTTCCTCAACATTAAAAAGATATTGAAAGAGGGAGAAGTGTGAGCGTATAAAAAAATCTGAAACTGAAAAAAGGCTCCAAATACTGTCTGATGGATTCGAAATATTATCCGACGGAGCGTGATACATGGGTAACAAGGTCGAAAGTATACAAGTTTACAGCAAAATAAAATAACGTATAGGAAAAGAGAACTGTGAGAAAATAATCTCACGGTTCTTTTTTTTTACTTGACAAGTGATGGTATCTTCCTGTAAGATAAAAAACGTAAAGATTGCACACAATTAAATTTAAAACAATGATTTTGAGATGGAGAGAAAAATGGAGAGAGCAGACATAGCGATTATCGGAACCGGACCTGGCGGCGTTTCTGCTGCGTTGACGGCAAAGGTAAGAAATAAAAATATTTTGCTGATCGGGAAAAAGCAGATGAGCGACAAGGTCAGCAAGGCGCATCAGATCATGAACTATCCGGGACTCCCGGCGGTGACCGGAGCGGATATGGCGAAGGCGTTTGAAAAGCAGCTTGCCATGATGGAGATCGATATTACGGACAGCCGGATCGGCACAGTCTATGCGATGGGCGACTATTTTGCAATCCAGGCAGGCGAGGAAGTGCTTGAGGCAAAGAGTGTGATCTTAGCGTGCGGCGTTGTCTCAGGCAAAACACTTCCGGGCGAGGAAGAGATGTTAGGACGGGGGGTCAGCTACTGTGCGACCTGTGATGCATGCTTTTATAAAGGAAAGAAGGTTGCCGTCATCGGTTACGGAAAAGATGCGGAACACGAAGCGGACTTTCTTGCGGAAGTGGCAGCAGAGGTACTTTATTTTCCAATGTATCAGGATGTACCTGGCGTATCAGAGCAGGTAACGGTGATCAAAGAACGTCCGAAGGAGATCTTTGGTGAAAAGAAAGTTGAGGGACTTCGCACAGAGCAGGGGGAGTACCTTGTGGATGGCGTTTTTGTACTGCGGGATGCCGTATCCCCGAAACAGCTTGTTCCGGGACTCGAATTAGACGGAAATCATGTAAAGGTCAATCTGTCGATGGAAACAAATATTCCGGGACTTTTCGTCTGTGGAGATATCACGGGAACACCGTATCAGTATATTAAAGCAGCCGGACAGGGCAATGTTGCGGCATTATCCGCAGTGGCTTATCTGGATGCGAAAAAACGCGAAGCCGGGAAGCAGTAAAGAGGCAGCCCGCATGAACAGAAATGTGTGGGACTAAAACCGGAACGTATTTTACAGCAAATATATCACAAAAAACAGTGTGTCATGCGCAAAGAACTGCGCAGGAAAGGAAAATATTATGGTAAAGAAAATTACAAATAACGATTTAAATGAGGCAAAAAAAGGAGTAGCAGTTGTTGATTTTTCCGCAGTATGGTGCGGACCGTGCCAGATGTTAGCACCGGTGATGGAAGAATTATCCGAGGAACTCTCCGGCAAGGCAGAGTTTTACAACGCAGATTCCGATGAAAACATGGGACTTGCACAGGAGTACCGCATTGTCAGCATCCCGGCAGTCATCGTGTTAAAAGATGGCGTGGAAGTGGCAAGAACGGTTGGATTCCAGCCGAAAGACGCAATGCGCAGCTTTATCGAGGAACATCTGAATTAGAAAGAACTGACTGTGAACTGGCACATCCTCTGGGAACAATCTGGATTGCAGAATGGTGTGCCGGTAGAAATGAGGATTATCATGCCAGATAAATACGATGCATTAAAACTGGAAAACCAGTTGTGTTTTCCACTTTACGCCTGTTCCAAAGAGATCGTGCGCAAGTACAAGCCTTTTTTAGATGAGCTTGACCTGACATACACGCAGTATATCGCGATGATGGTGCTCTGGGAACACAGACAGATCAGCGTGAAAGATATGGGAGCACTTTTATATCTGGATTCTGGCACACTCACGCCTGTCCTGAAAAAGCTTGAGCAGAAAGGCTATCTTGTACGCGCAAGGGACAGGGAGGATGAGCGTGTGTTAAATGTGACGATCACAGAACTCGGCGAAAAGCTGAAAGAGGATGCCGTTCTGGTGCCAAAAAAAATGGGCTGCTGCGTGTGTCTGGAGAAAGAAGATGCTGATGAGTTGTACCGGCTGCTGCACAAAGTGCTGGGAGTGCTTGGAAAAGAATGAAAATAAATCATATTTCAAACATTTGACAAGTGTATCTGCAACAGAAAGTTAAAGTGATTTCTCCCCCTAATCCAGTTGCACCCCACCAAACCCCTATGGTAAAATTATCCTTATAAGATTGCCGGAAAACAGGCAGTCATTTATGAAGAGTAGAAACCACTGGGGGTTTTGTTATGGAACAGGCAATGTTGATCGCAGTACTGATCGCGGCACTTGTGGGATTGTTTTTGTTTGACACGGTGCGTCTGCGGCGCATGCAGGCGCAGAGGGATGCAGCGAAAGAGGAAGTTGCAGAAGTAAAAACAGAGTTTTTGTCGCGCATCAGTCACGAGATCAAGACACCGATGAACGTGATCGTGGGGGCAACGGCGTTAGGACTTGAAGAGACGGAACATCCGGAGCGGATGGAAGAGTGCTTAAACCGGATACGCGGCGCGAGTGAATTTCTGATGGGACTTTTGAATGATCTGGTGGATATGTCTAAGATCGAAAACGGAAAGTTTCATCTTCATCCCAAGCCGTATTCGTTTACGGAATTTTTAAATGAAGTGGAAAATATGATGGAGCCGATGTGTGAGCGCAAATGGATCCGATTTCATATGCCGCATGAGGAGATCAACATTAATATGATGGTTGATCCGGTGCGGTTTTTCCAGATATTTTTTAATCTGCTCTCCAACGCGGTGAAGTTTACACCGGAGGGCGGGGAGGTCACATTCCGCATCTGTAATTATGCCACGCACAACAATCAATTTTGTGCCGACTATGTGGTGTCCGACAACGGAATGGGAATGAGCGAAGAGTTTCAGCAGATTCTCTTCCAGCCATTTACGCAGGAGAGCGTGAATCAGGGGGAACGGGGAAACGGAGCGGGACTCGGACTTGCAATCGTGAGAAGCATCGTTGATCTGATGGGAGGAACGATCGCAGTAAAAAGTGAGCCTCAGAAGGGTACGGAGATAAAAGTCCACCTTGAGATTGAGATTGCGGAGATACAGCCGGAAATCGAGGTGGAACATCGTTCCGCGGAGGAGATACAGAATATCCTGCGGGGAAAGAGGGTTCTGCTTGTGGAGGATCATCCACTTGATGTTGAGATCAGCAGGCGTATCTTAGAGCATGTGGCGGTAAATGTGATCAGTGCGCAGGATGGAAAAGCGGCATTAGAGCAGTTTAAAGCGGAAGAACCCTATCATTTTGATGCGATACTGATGGATATCCAGATGCCAAACATGAACGGTTTTGTTGCCGCGAGAGCGATAAGGAAGGTTGCAAAGCCGGATGCGCAGATCATTCCGATCATAGCATTGAGTGCAGACGATACGCTGGAAGATGTGAGAAAATGCAAGGAAGCGGGCATGAATGCACATATTGCAAAACCGGTTGAACCGCAAAAATTATATCAGATTTTGTGTGAGTACCTGCTTGCGCCGATTTAAGAGGCAATTTTATAACAGAAAAATCCAATGGGCTTTATAAAGACAATAGATAGTTCACAGAGACAAAAATTTGGAAAATAAGCATGAATAGAAAAGAAAAAAATCCGGCAGGGATGATTTTGCGCGCGGAGCGGATCAGACAGGGAAAGGGGCAGAAAGAAGTCTGCTATGGCATCTGTGTGGTTTCGTATTTAAGTAAAATCGAGCGTGGATCGGCGGAGCCGGATATGGCAATTTTAAAGCAGCTTTTTGCAAGACTTGAAATCAATTATGAGACAGATTCTGCGTTTCTTACTGAGAGCAGGAAACAGATGGATGAATTTTTTTACAATCTGCAATATGGGCTGGAAAATGAAACGGTATGGAAAAAACTTGCCGGAAAATGGGACAGGCTTTTGATGTCACCGCTTACAATCGATATCAGACTGGTGTCCGCAATTTATTACAGTGAGAGCGCGTGGAAAGAATTAGATAAAAGTTTTATCGAAAGTTTGATGAAAAAAGAAGCGGATGGAAATGACATACAGAATTTTTTGAATGAGAATGTCAGCACTTTAGCGCAGTTAGAAGACTGCATGGATGAAAAACAGTATGCCTATTACAGTCTGGTCTGTTCAAGACTCACAAAAGATCCGGCAGAGAAAATGGAGTGGTATCAGAAAGTACAGCACGGACTGCAGAACACGCTTGGCATGAGCTGTCTGATTTCCGGTTATTATGAACAGGCAGAATACGACGCAATTCACCGGATGGAGAACCGTTTTGTGACGGCGGCATTAGAAGAGGGAAATGTATATGCACTGGCGGATTATTATTTTATGAATGGAAGCGCATATGCATGTGTCGATATGGATGAGATGATGACCGTCTATTATGAGCGCACCAGAAGGCTATTACAGAATACCGGATGGTGGAAAGAATACGAGCAGGGATTATATTATAATATGGGGGCGACCTATCTTGCAGTTGGAAGATATGAGGAAGCACTCGATTGTTTAAACCGTGTCCGGTCAGAAGATTTCCTGCTCTGTCATAAAAAGGCATGGTTACATCTTCTCCTTGGAAATACCAGGGAGGCGGATCATTATCTTGCAATAATGAAGCAGTTACTTTTCCGGAAAGATATGAAGGGTAAGATGGCAGAACGTCTGATGTATGAGGAACTTTGCATGGAACAAAAGCCAGACTTTACGGCGGATCCGGCATATTTAGATCTGATCGAACGACTGATCAGGGCACTCATAAAAGAAAAGTCGTTTGGTTTCCTCTACCAGTATAAAAATGTGATCTTAGAAGCCTATACGAGGCAGCGAAAATATAAAAAGGCATTGGAGTTTAGTGAACAAATTTCCGCAAAGACCAGAAAAAGCACGTTTTAGCGTGCTTTTTTTGTACCGATTTTCCCAAATCAATTCGCTTTATCTAGTTTAAAGTGGAATATATAATAACTGTAGCAATCGATATATGATGTCTGGAATCCACTATTTGCTCCGGACATCATAATCTTTACGCTATACTACAAAACATGAAATGAGGGAAAACATGTCACACAAGCAAAAAACACTCTGGACAAAAGATTTTACCAGTATCACTATCGCAACCATTTTAACAGCCGTGGGCGGCGAAGCCATGAACCTGCCGATCAGCCTTTTAGTATTTGATGAAACCGGATCTACCTTCCTGTCCGCACTGGTGCTGATCTGCGGCGTCTTGCCGGACATTGTTCTTTCTGTTTTGGCAGCACCTTTGATCGACAAGGGCGGAAAGAAAAAATGGATTGTCGGACTGGATATTGTAACGGCGGTATTATATGCGGTGATGGGAGTCTATATCAGTGGTCATGCGTTCAACTATCTGCTGTATCTGATATTCGTTCTTGCGGTAGGGACAATCTCAGTGTTTTACCGCCTTGCATATGATGCATGGTATCCTAATCTGATCCCGAACGGGATGGAGCAGAAGGGATACGCGGTCAGCAATACGATATATCCGCTTGTCATCATTGCAATGTCCCCGGCGGCAACCTTTTTATATGAAAAAATATCCATGGCACATATTTTTTATCTGGTTTCTGGTATCACGATGGTATCTGTTGTCATAGAGAGCCGGATTCATGAGGAAAAAGAAGAAGCACAGGATGATTATACATGGAAGCAGTACTGTCAGGATATCAGGGAAGGATTTCATTATCTGAAAAAAGAAAAGGGGATTCGTAACATCTATACTTATATGAGTATCACAAGCGGTGTGTCAGATGGAAATACCGTACTGATCCAAGCGTTTTACCAGACAGTGCCGTGGCTTACGGTCACAATGCTTGGATTTTTAAAAAGTGCGGAAATGATCGGGAGGGGACTTGGCGGCATTTTCCAGTATAAAAAAGAAATACCGGTAAAAAAACGCTATGCGTTTACCAAATTTGTCTATACGGTCTATGGACTGATGGATATTTTACTTTTATATCTGCCATATCCGCTGATGTTGTGTAACCGTTTCCTTTGTGGGGCCCTTGGCATCTCAAGTGCGACCATCCGTGAGACAGCAGTGCAGAGCTATCTGCCCGAAAATATGCGGGCGCGTATCAACGCATTTTTTAATATGGTATTTGCGATCGGAAGTGTGGCATTCCAGATGGCAGCGGGAGCACTGGGGCAGATCATGTCTTATCGGTCAGCCATTCTGATGCTCTCAGTAGCAGAACTTACCGCTATGTTTTTACTGATTTGCATTCCGGCAAAAGAAAACCGCCCCGTATATGAGGCGGTTCGGAAAACGGAGTAGTGAGACACTGCAATTTTCCAGTCAGAGAACTGAAAACCACCTCTTTATACCCGTATAGCATTGCTTATAAATCTATCACTTTTACACCAGTGGTTTTATCTCGGGTGCTGCCTGACAGCGTGCCGTCGATTCTCTTTCAATGAGTCTTGCCCGGATCTGCGTCCGGCAGAACGGGATGTGGTGCACCAGAGAATTTAAAACGACGTAAGCGCATTTTCCAAGTTCATTGCGCTCCTGACGAACCGTGGTAAGCGGCGGCTCTAAGGAGGCAGAGAGCGGAAGATCATCAAAACCGACAACGCTGATATCCTCCGGAACACGGAAACCGCGCAGCTTACACTCAGCGATCACACCGGAAGCAATCAGGTCGTTGCCGCAGATGATCGCGGTCGCACCTGCGCCGAGAAACGTCGGGACGTGATATTTTGCGCTGTCTGCCACATAATAGCCGTAGGCGGTCAGCTTCTCATCAGCAGCCAGTCCATGAGCTTTCATGCTGTTAAAAAATGCTTCCTGGCGCTGCTCGGATACCATGGAGTGCAGGGAACCGTTTAAAAAAGCAATTTTTTTGTGGCCGAGGGTATACAGATGATCTACGGCTGCGTCGATACCTTCGTAATTATCGGTGCCGACATAGCAGACATTAGGATTTTTTTCGATATAGTTATCAAAGAGAACAGTCGGCATTGTGGTGTGGGAAAGCTGCTGCATCCATTCGTCATGCAGGGCGAATCCGACTAAAAAGGCACCGCAGAAACCGTTCTTTAACATGTATGTATCATATTTTTCTGTAAGCTGAAAAGCAGGTGTGACCGGGATAACGGTGACATCCCAATTATGGCGGAAAGCATTCTGTTTGAAACCGAGTACGATATCGTAGCCAAACTGATCTTCCGTTTCATATTCCATATTTTCGATAAAAACCGCCAGTTTGCGGTTCTCTTTTTTCTTTGACTTTTTGGTCGCATATCCCATTTCAACTGCAGTATCAAGAACCATCTGACGTAATTCTTCGCTGATGTCACTTGCGCCGTTTAAACCTTTTGATACGGTACTGACGGAAACACCGAGTCTTGTTGCAATATCTTTGATTGTTGCCATGGATAAGATCCTCTCCTTAGTAAAAACAGTTAATTCTTATATATTATATAAAGAAAAGAAAAAGTTGACAAGCAGACACACTAAAATTTTCGAAACTTTCGAGTGGTTTCGTTGTTAAAATAAACAAAAACGATATAGCAAAAACGGCAAATATAGCAAAAACGCTGTTAAAAGTTGCAAATTCGTTGACAAAAAACGTTTCCAGTAATAAAATTATCACAGATACGAAAAAAAGCGAAAAAAAAGAGAGGAAGGACCGGGGAAGATCATTGGATGCAAAAAGAATGGCAAGGGGAGCAGGAATCCTCTTAGCGATCACAAGTTTACCATCTTCATACGGAATTGGTACATTAGGAGATGCGGCATTCCAGTTTATAGATCTGCTGGTGGATTTAAAACAGCGTTACTGGCAGGTGCTGCCGATCGGTCCAACCAGTTTTGGAGACAGTCCATATCAGTCATATTCCGCATTTGCCGGGAATCCATATCTGATCGATCTGGATGATCTTGTGCAGGAGAAGCTGCTTAGTGTGGAAGAGATCCGAAGTTTCCATTGGGGAAATGATGAAGCGGATATTGATTATGCGATGATTTATGAGAACCGCTTTAAAGTTTTGAAAATGGCGTTCGCACGATTCGATATCGAAAATGAAGTTTTTGTAACGTTCTGTGAGGAAAATGCCAGATGGCTTTCTGATTATGCACTTTATACTGCATTAAAGAAACATTTTGGTGATGAGGAATGGCAGAAGTGGGACGAACCGCTTCGAAGCCGGGATCCTGAGGCATTAAAAGAGTATGAAACAACGTTACATACAGACATATTGTTCTATGAATTCTGCCAGTTTGAATTTTTTAAACAATGGAAAAAATTAAAAGAATATGCAAATAACAGAGGTATCCAGCTGATTGGTGATCTTCCGTTTTATGTGGCATTAGACAGTGTGGATGTATGGGCAAACCGGGAACTTTTCTTATTGGAAGAGGATGGGACGCCAAAAGGAGTTGCAGGTTCTCCGCCGGATGCATTTTCAGAGAATGGACAAAAGTGGGGAAGTCCAGTATACAACTGGAGCCGGATGGAAGAAGATGGATTTGCCTGGTGGCAGGCGCGCATGTTAGAACATGCAAAGCTGTTTGATGTGATACGGCTTGATCATTTTGCAGCGATCGTAAAGTATTATGTCGTACCGAACAAGGCAGAAGATGGAAGAAGTGGAAAGTGGAGTAGGGGACCTGGAAAGAAACTTACGGATGCAATCGAAAAAGTGATCGGAGATACACACATCATCGTTGAGGATATCGCAGGAAAGAGTCCGATACCGGGCGTGAAGAAGCTGATGGCAAGAACCGGATGGCCGGGCATCAAGATTTTGATGTTCGCATTTGGGGATGATACGGCAAACGAACATCTTCCACATAATTACACCGACTGCAATCTTGTCGTTTATGCGGGAACGCATGACAATGAAACAATTGTTGGTTACTTCAGGGACAAAACAGATTATGAGCTTGCTTATCTGTACGAGTATCTGAATATCAAATATAAAGAAGAAATACCGGATGCGCTGATCCGGGCTGCCTATGCAAGCATTGCAGATGTGGTGATCATACAGATGCAGGATCTGATGAAGCTTGGAAATGAAGCGCGGATGAATGCACCATCCACCGTCGGGAGAAACTGGAGATGGAGGATTGGAACCGATGAACTGAGTGAGGAGCGAAGGGCATGGATCCGGACGCTTGCGTCGGTTTATCACAGATAATTATGTTATAAAGTGCAGATTGCATTTTATATAAAAACAAAGTTCATGAAAACTTTTTGGGAAAAAGAAAAGGAGAGGAAAAAAATGAAAAAGAAAGCAGTGTCATTATTAATGGTAGCAGCTATGATGACAACCATGGCAGCAGGATGCGGAAACAAAGCCGCAAACAATGCTGGAAGCGATGCAGCAGCAGACAACAGCACAACAAGTGATGCAGCAGCAGAGGAGACCGCAGGTACTGAGGCAGCAGCCGTAGATACCGCAGGTACTGAGGCAGCAGCCGCAGATTCTGAAGATGAGCCATGGTCCGGTACAATTACAGTATGGAGCCCACAGGAAGATCAGGATACAGGCTGGCTTGCAAAAGAGTGTGACGCATTCAACGCAGCTCATCCAAACTGGGATATCACTTTCAATTATGGTGTATGTGCAGAGGGTGATGCAAAAGCAACGGTTACACAGGATGTTGAAAACTCCGCAGATGTATATATGTTAGCAAACGATAACATCCCGGATCTGGTATCTGCAAATGCATTAGCAGAGCTTGGAGGAAGCTATCTTGACTATGTAACTACAACAAACTCTGATTCTATTACAGCATCTGTTACTTACAATGATGCAGTAGTGGCATTCCCGTTTACATCAAATACATGGTTCATGTACTATGATAAGAGTGTATTTTCAGATGATGATATTAAGAGCTTTGATACCATGTTAGAAAAAGGAAAAGTTTCTTTCCCATTATCTAACTCCTGGTATATTCAGGCTTTCTATGTAGCAAACGGATGTACATTATTTGGTGATGGTACTGATGCAGCAGCAGGTGTCGATTTTAGTGGTGACAAGGCAGCAGCAGTTACTGAGTATCTTGTAGACCTTTGCAAGAATCCAAACTTCATTAATGATGCAGACGGAGCAGGTATTGCCGGTTTACGTGATGGCAGCGTTAATGCCATTTTCTCAGGTACATGGGATGCAGAATCTGTAAAAGAAGCTCTTGGCGATAACATGGGTGTTGCAGCTCTTCCTACTGTAAATATCGGAGGAACAGAGGGTCAGATGAAATCCTTCATAGGATCTAAAGCAATCGGCGTTAATCCAAATACAGAGAATATGCAGGTTTCCATGGCTTTAGCGGCTTACCTTGCAGGTGAAGATGCCCAGAAAGATCATTATGATATGAGAAATATCCTTCCTACAAATACAAACATTGCAATCTCAGATGATGAAATTGCTACGGCAGTTACAAAAGTTATGACAGATACATCTATCATGCAGCCATTAGTAAGCGAAATGAGCAACTACTGGTCACCGGCTGAGAACATGGGTAAAGCACTGGTCGCTGGTGAGATCACAGCTGATAACGCAGCAGAGAAAACAGAAGATATGAATACAACAATGAACACAGACATTGCACAGTAAAAAGATTTCTTCTGATAGAAATCCCAGGGTGCCCGGACGGGCATCCTGGATGTTTCTACATTGAGATTTAAAGGAGGCCCATAACGTGAAAAAGGCTGGAATGAAAAAAGGAAAAAATAAAGAATTTTCAACACCGTACACGGTTACAAATGCGGTGGCAAAAGGAAATATAATCACAAAACTTTCCCTGTTAATTATGGGCTTAGGAAATATTGCACATAAACAAATTGGAAAGGGAATCATGTTTCTTGCAGTAGAAGCTGCATATATCTGGTACATGATTCAGTCAGGAATTTATAATTTATCTATGCTGCCATCTCTTGGATGGAGAGAGCAGGAAAAAGTATGGAACGAAAAAAAGAGTATTTATGAATATACAGCAGGTGACCAGTCAGCACTGATTCTGTTGTATGGAGTGGCAACAGTTTATATTACAGCAATGTTTATCATTGTCTGGAGAGAGTCCGTAAAGAGCTCTTATAAATCGGAAGTGCTGGCAAAATCAGGAAAGCACTTAAACAACTTTAAAGAAGACTGCAAGAGTTTGTTAGATCAAAATTTATATAAATTACTGTTGGCAGCGCCGGTTATGGGAATTTTAATTTTTACGATCTTACCACTGATCTATAACATTACCATGGCGTTCACGAACTACAGTAAAGTCAACGATCATCTGGTATTATTTGACTGGGTGGGACTGGCAAATTTCAAGAAGATTTTAAACTTCGGTGACAGCATCGGCAAGCAGTTCTATTCCGTATTAGGATGGACACTGATCTGGGCCATTGTAGCAACCGCATTAAACTATATCCTCGGTATGATCTTAGCAATTATCATCAACCGTAAGGAGACAAAAGGAAAGGCATTTTGGAGATTCTGTTTTGTACTTTCCATCGCAGTACCGCAGTTCGTATCACTGCTGATCATGCGTACCATGTTACAGCCGACCGGTATCGTCAATACGCTGTTATTAAAATATGGTCTGATCGATACCGCATTACCGTTCTTTTCAAATGCAACATGGGCAAGAGTAACGGTTATTGTTATTAACCTCTGGGTAGGTATTCCGTATACGTTACTTCAGGTAACCGGTATTTTACAGAATATTCCGGGTGAACTTTATGAGGCAGCAAAGATCGACGGAGCGAATGCTGTACAGACTTTCTTTAAGATCACATTGCCTTACATGTTATTCGTTATGACACCGTACCTGATCACACAGTTTACGGGAAATATCAATAACTTCAATGTCATCTTCCTTCTGTCAGGTGGAAATCCTACTCCGGTGGATGCAACAGCAGGAAAGACAGACCTTCTTGTTACCTGGCTGTACAAGCTGACGGTTGATAAGAACTATTATAACTTAGGTGCTGTTATCGGTATTATGACATTTATTGTACTTGCGATCGTAGCATTGGTAACATATCGCAATACCGCATCCTATAAAGATGAGGAGGGATTCATGTAATGAACACGACACATACGAGTACAGCAGCAGTGGCTGCGAAAAAAAGTGGTGCATCCAATACGGCGAAAATCCGTAAAACAGTGATAAATGTGATTGTTCACATTTTCCTGGCAATACTGGCATTTATCTGGGTTCTCCCGATTTTCTGGGTAATCCTTACAAGTTTCCGTGGAGAGAAAGGTTCTTATGTAAGTACATTTTTCCCGAAAACCTATACATTTAATAATTACATCAAATTATTTACAGACACCAGTATTTTAAACTTTCCGAAGATGTTTATGAATACCTTTGTGATCGCAATTTTTACCTGCATCATTTCTACCATCTTTGTACTTTCAGTGGCATACAGTATGTCAAGAATGCGATTTAAGATGAGAAAACCGTTTATGAATATTGCGATGATCATTGGTCTGTTTCCATCTTTCATGTCCATGATCGCTGTGTACTATATTTTAAGAGCACTTAATTTAGCAGATGGTGCAATGATCCGTGTAGCACTTATCATCGTGTTCTCCGCCGGTTCCGGTGCAGGATTTTATGTTGCGAAGGGATTTTTTGATACAATCTCAAAATCGCTGGATGAGGCAGCGATTATCGATGGAGCGACAAGATGGAATGTATTTACAAAGATTACGGTACCGCTCAGTAAGCCGATCATCGTATATACGATTTTAACATCCTTTATGGGACCATGGGTTGACTTTATTTTCGGTAAAGTTATCTGCCGTGCAGATGCACAGTATTACACCGTATCCATCGGTCTTTGGAAGATGCTTGAGAAAGAGTATATCGATAGCTGGTATACCTGTTTCGCAGCAGGTGCAGTTGTGGTATCAATTCCGATCGCAATTCTGTTCTTAATGACACAGAAGTTCTATGTGGAAGGTATGAGCGGAGCTGTCAAGGGCTGATCCACAGGATACAAATGGAATATGAGGGCACATTTTGGTGTGTCATTGGGCAGATGGGGAGTCTGCCGGGAGAGCAGGGACGGTTTCGTTTCTGCTCTTTTTGCAATCAGAAGAAGTTAATGAATTGCCTGGTAAATTGTGGTTTGTTGAGGCATGCGTCGCCCACCTAAATGGTGTTTCGTAGGTTTGTGAGTGGCATCTTGCGCAAAGCCGGAGTAATTTTGGTTCCGTTGTACGAAAATAAGAAAAGTCTAAGTGTGTCTGAGTTAGATTTTCGCGAAGTGACGTGAACGGCAACAACGAGTCATCCATGACTCGATGCTGCCTTGTTCTGCCATCCATGGCAGAACATCACTGTGTAACTACAGACACACTAAGATTTTCTAATTTTCTCCCAAAGTCACAAAATCAGCTTCGGCTTTGCGCAAGATGCCAGCTGTCAGGTTGTGAACACCATTTGAGTGGGCGGTTCATCTCAAAACTGGGGCGTAGGTGTGGATTTTTGATATTCGCACGAATGAAAATATGCTTAAAATCCTAAGGTGCTGTATCATTGATATTCAGCCTGATGACTTGCTAGAATCTTAATCTGCTGTATTGTTATCAAACAGTATAGTCCACTACACCTCACTTTTCCGCTTTGCAGACTAAAAATTCATTCTGCATTATTTTGCTTAACAGCAGTTTTAAAATACAATAATAGTTTCATAAATTACCAGACTAATAACGCAGAATATTTTTTAATCAGATTCACACATAAAACACTAAAAATTTACGCACTACCCAAGGTTGTAAAATGAGTTCCCCAGCGAAGGGTGGTTCACAACCTTGCGGCTGGCAAATCGCATCAAGCCGGGACTTGTTTTGTGACTTTGGAAGAAAATTAGGCAATCTTAGTCTGCCTGTTCGTAACACAGTGTTGTGCTTCCACGGACGGCAGCACAAGTCCTAATGTGCCCGGACGGCACATTTAGGACGCACACGTCACTCCACCACAACCTAAGCAGGCAGACCTAGATTGCCTTATTTTCGGACAACGGAACAAAGCAGTCCCGGCTTGATGCAATTTGCCAATCGTAATCCCCCAGAACCACCCTACACAGGGAAACTCACATCACAACCACAAACCATCATTTGTTGGGGAACGCGTGTCGATAAGTTACGAACATTATTTGCCGTGGAATTTGTTAAATTTTTATGGGCAGTCTGGAGTGCAAAAAAAGCAGAAACATATTATAATAGAATGAAAAGCACAGTGACAAAGCTGTGCAGAAACGAGGGAAGAGATGAGAAAGAGAGTAATTGCGGCAATTTTAGCCGGCATGTTGATAGTTTCCGCAGGGGGATGTGGAAAAGGAGCAGTTTCTTCGGGGAATGTTGTGGATAATTCCGATGCGTCGGAGAGTTCTTTGAATGTTGTTGCAGAGGATACGGAGACTTCTGTTGGACAGGAGAAAAATGCTGATTCGAAGAATAGCAGTATAGCAGGGCTGAATGATACGGCAGGGACTGGAGAGGACGCAGACACACAAAATGCAGGAGTGACCGCACTTTCCCTGATGCAGCAGGTTAATACCGGTGATGAACAGATCATTGACGATAATTACCGTACCTGGTATGAGGTGTTTGTGTACAGCTTTTTTGACAGTGATGGAGATGGAATCGGAGATCTGAAAGGACTGACGGAAAAGTTAGATTATATCAATGACGGCGATCCATCAACTGATACGGATCTTGGATGTAACGGAATCTGGCTGATGCCGGTCATGCCATCTACGACCTATCATAAATATGATGTGACGGATTATCTTGATATCGATCCGGAATATGGTACGATGGAAGATTTTAAAAATCTGATCGCGGCATGCCATGAGAGGGGAATCAATGTCATTATCGATCTTGTCATGAACCATACTTCCTCCCAGCATGAATGGTTTAAAACGGCAGCAGATTACCTGAAAAACCGGCCGGAGGGAGCAGAGCCGGATGCGTCGGAGTGTCCTTATGTGGATTACTATAATTTTTCTAAGGAAATGCAGGGCGGTTACAGTAAGCTCGATGGTACAGACTGGTATTATGAGGCGCAGTTCTGGAGCGAAATGCCGGATTTAAACCTTGGCAGTCAGGCAGTCCGTGATGAATTTGACAAGATCGTGGACTTCTGGCTTGATCTGGGCGTGGACGGATTCCGCCTGGATGCAGCAAAAGAGTATTACAGCGGAAGTGTGGATAAAAACGTGGAGGTACTGTCCTGGTTTAATTCCATGGTAAAAGAGAAAAAAGAAGATGCTTATATCGTGGCAGAAGTATGGACAGATCAGAATACTTATGCAAAATATTATGAGAGCGGAATTGATAGCTGCTTTGATTTCTCTTTTGCAGACAGTACGGGTACGATTGCAAACGTGCTGAGAAATGGATCAGCTTCCTCTTACGGAAAAGCGCTCGTAAGCCTGCAGGATAACCTTTCACAGTATAGCGACAGTTATATTGATGCACCATTTTACACGAATCATGATATGGCGCGCAGTGCGGGTTATTACTCCGGGGATGACAGTGAAAAACAGATGAAGATCGCACAGGCGATGAACCTTATGATGTCGGGAAGTGCTTTTCTTTATTATGGAGAAGAACTTGGCATGAAGGGCTCCGGTAAGGATGAAAATAAACGTGCACCAATGTACTGGAGTGAAGATGCCACAACTGATGGAATGTGCAAAGGTCCTGCGGATATGGATTCCATAAAGATGAAATATGGTGCACTTGATACACAGGAAGCAGACGGAAATTCAATTTATCAGTTTATAAAACAGACGATAAAACTTCGGAATGAGTATCCGGAAATTGCCCGTGGAACAGTAAAGTTTGAGGAGAATATTTCAGATGACAAGGTATGTGTCATAAAGAAAACATATGGTGATTCGGAAATACTTCTGGTTTACAATCTTGCTCCGGAGAGTGCGGATGTAGATTTATCCGGAGTTACAGTTGGAGGAAAGAGCGGAAGTGATCTTGAAATTGGTGGAGTGTTGCTGACGGATGCAAAAGAAGCTGCTTTTTCCGATGGAACACTCACAATGCCGGGATATTCGGTAGTGATAGTGAAGTGAACTGGAGGGAGAAGGTGATATCATAAGTTAGAGCAATAAATTTTCCGCTAAATTGTGGTTTGTGGGGCTATGAGTTCCCCGGCTAAGGGTGGCGTCGCAGTTTTGTGAGTGGCAAATTGCATCAAGCCGGGACTGTTTTGTTTCCGTTGTCCGAAAATAAGAAACTCTAAGCATGCCTGATTCAGGTTGGGGCGGAGTGACGTGTGCGTCCTAAATGTGCCGTCCGGGCACATTAGGACTTGTGCTGCCGTCCATGGCAGCACAACACTGTGTTACGGACAGGCATCCTAAGAGTTTCTAATTTTCTTCCAAAGTCACAAAACGAGTCTCGGCTTGATGCGATTTGCCAGCCGCAAGGTTGTGAACCACCCTTCGCGGGAGAACTCATTTTACAACTTTGGGAGACGTAAATTTTTAGTGTTTTGTGTCTGAATCTGATTAAAAAATATTTCTAAATAACTATATTCAATAATTTATTATTTGTTTGATAACGCTGGCAAAAACCTTAATGTATTCCGCTATGCTCATGTTTATTGCCATACATATTTGAAGAATATTTTGTGTTATTGGTCTGGCAATTTATGAAACAATTCATGTAGTACAATGTAGCAGATGGAAATTTTGGCAAGTCATTAGTCTGAATATCAATGATACAGCACATTAGGATTTTAAGCATATTTCCATTTGTGCGAATATCGAAAATTCGCACCTACGCCCCCAGTTTTGAGATGAACCGCCCGCCCCAATGGTGTTCATAACCTGGAGACTGGCATCTTGCGCAAAGCCGAAGCTAATTTTGTGACTTTGGGAGAAAATTAGAAAAACTTGGTCTGCCTGTAGTTACACAGTGATGTTCTGCCACGGACGGCAGAACAAGGCTTCACGAGCCAAGGATGGCTCGTTGAACGCCGGTCACGTCACTCCGCCATAACCTAAATCAGGCAGACCTAGCTTTTCTTATTTTCGGACAACGGAACCCAAATTAACTCCGGCTTTGCGCAAGATGCCACTCACAGACCTGCGAAACGCCATTTGGGCGGGCGATTTATTTCATAAACAAATCATCATTTGTTTGGTAACTCATATTAGTAGTTCAGCAGGAAATCCGCAAACCGTGTATAGTAATCTTTCTGCTCGGAACGGCTGAACACGCCAAAATAGCATGTTCCGTCATAAATACCGTATTTTTTGATCCATGCGTTGTCAGTAAGCTCGATCGCACATGGGTAAGATTCGGATTCACCATCATCTGTGGAATAGATCAGATGATCTTTATACTTTTCTAATACATCATCGGAAATATAGGTGCGCAGGTCTAGACAGGCACCTTCGTTTGCATAATCTAAAAAGGTATCCCCTGTTCCAAAAAACAGATCCTGTCCACCGGCTCCGACCATTGTGGAGAGCACCATATAATCTTCATAACTGGAAGCGGAAGCTGCATCTGAACTTTCCGGAAACTGCAGGTTTGTAGAAACGTCGATGGGCTGCTGTTTTTTATCATAGCCGGCAGTATCTGAAAATTCGTCAAAAGCAGCATCGGCATTTTCGCTGGTTGTCTGTACATTGATCATAATTACACTTAAGATCGGTTTGCGGTAAGAAACAAAATGATATGTAAGACCGATCACGATACCACCGATCACAATCACTGATAAAATGTGCAGTCTGTAATAGTCCCAGATGTACTGGACTTTTGCTTTGCTTGAGAGTGCCTTAAAATCTGTCTTTTTTTCCATGGTAATCCTCATTTCTAACAGTCTTATCGTGATTTCACATCACATGATGAGGCATTGGTACATATTGACCTCATTTCACTAGAATAACACACATGAAAAAATGAAAAAAGTACCAATTCGTGAAGTTTTTCTAAAATATTGCAGACGTGATCAGCTGGTCATTGTCTCTAAGCATCCAAGGATTTTTGAAACATCAGTGACGATTTGATCATCAGAAAACTGCTGCGGGTGATGTACAAAAGCCAGAATTGTCTGAAATATGCCGCCGGAGAGGAAGGAAGCAAGCAGTTCCGGACTGACAGAGAAGGTTACGCCTTTTTGACTACAATGAAAAAAAGGATTGATACACTTGTTGCTAATTATAATACGTTAGATATGGGAATCAGTGATTATACCGGTGCAGTAAAGAAGAAGTGGAATGGTTATAAATGACAAAGGAGAAAATTATCTATGAGCAAAAAAAATAAAAAAATTTACTGTTGATGTTTTTATGTGTAATTGTAATTCTGGGATTCAGAAGTAGTACGGTACAGGCTGCGATGGCAGATTTGGCAGTGGATTATGAGATGGGGACGGAATATACTGGGTATGTAACCGGAACGTATGGACAAGATACAGAGGAGGTTGGAGTCAGGCGAAACTGAGTAGAGAACTTTCAGTGGGGACATATTACTTAAAATAGATGATAATGGTGGCAGAGGAATACAGTCATTTGATTTTAAGTTTATAATTCAGGCAGAAAAACAGATCAAACTCTCCAAAGGCACACTAAAATCTTAAAAAGTACCAAAAAAGGTCAGATGACCGTGAAGTGTGCATCCGCAAAAAATGCCATTGGTTACAGGATACAATATTCTACAGATTATAAATTCAAAAAAGGTGTCAAAACAGTGTATTCAGCAGGCACAACCAGGACAATAAAAGGGCTGAAAAAGGGAAAACGATATTACGTAAAGGTTTGTCCATACACGGTATATGATGATGGTACGAAGGTCTACGGACAGAATTCGTATGTGAAAACGGTTGTGGTAAAAAAGAAATAACAGAATAAGATGATTGAGAGGGATGTTGTGTTGAGTGCAATGTCCTTCTTTTTTATTCATGTAAAAACAGGTGTAATCTTTGGCTTTATCAAAGATGCAAAAAACGAGTTTCGAATGAAACTCGTTTTTTACATAACAAAAGCGGGTGATGGGAATCGAACCCACGTATCCAGCTTGGAAGGCTGGTGTTCTACCATTGAACTACACCCGCATGAGATATATGAAACTGAATACTGCTGAGCAGAAACGGTTGTTTCTGCTCTAATGCCCAGTTCCGGAATCGAACCAGAGACACGAGGATTTTCAGTCCTCTGCTCTACCAACTGAGCTAACTGGGCGTCTCACAGCAAAATCTATTTTAAAGGATAAAAACCTTGCTGTCAAGTGAAAAATGCAAATTTTTTTAAATTTTCAAATTTTTTAAAAATTTATGATTTTTTCTAATTAGGATGAGTTGTAAGATAAATGATGATTTGTTTATGAAATAAATCGCCCGCTCAAATGGTATTTCGTAGGTTTGTGAGTGGCATCTTGCGCAAAGCCGGAGTTAATTTTGGTTTCGTTGTCCGAAAATAAGAAAAGCTAGGTCTGCCTGATTTAGGTT
>NZ_QRHS01000022.1:0-523 GCF_003470905.1 Roseburia sp. AM23-20 | reverse complement strand
CCGAAAATAAGAAAAGCTAGGTCTGCCTGATTTAGGTTATGGCGGAGTGACGTGACCGGCGTTCAACGAGCCATCCTTGGCTCGTGAAGCCTTGTTCTGCCATCCGTGGCAGAACATCACTGTGTAACTACAGGCAGACCAAGATTTTCTAATTTTCTCCCAAAGTCACAAAATTAGCTTCGGCTTTGCGCAAGATGCCAGCCTCCAGGTTATGAACACCATTGGGGCGGGCGGTTCATCTCAAAACTGGGGGCGTAGGTGCGAATTTTCGATATTCGCACAAATGGAAATATGCTTAAAATCCTAATGTGCTGTATCATTGATATTCAGACTAATGACTTGCCAAAATTTCCATCTGCTACATTGTACTACATGAATTGTTTCATAAATTGCCAGACCAATAACACAAAATATTCTTCAAATATGTATGGCAATAAACATGAGCATAGCGGAATACATTAAGGTTTTTGCCAGCGTTATCAAACAAATAATAAATTATTGAATATAGTTATTTAGAAATATT